>JAGWBB010000151.1:0-363 GCA_021296095.1 Desulfurellaceae bacterium
CAACGGGAACTCGCCACCCGTCTTGCTCAACACTTACGCACCCGCCCCCAAGACCTCGTTGATGCACGCCGCCTGATGCGCGACTATCAGGTTTCGGCGCAAACTTTTCAAAACGCCCTGACCCAGATCGAACACACACCTGCGACCGACGACTGAGCCTGCGCCGGTCGGGCTGGAGGCCGCCGCGACTTGCTTCGTTCAGTGTGCCCGTGCGTCCACAGACTGCCGGTCGACTCTTCTCGCTGAGCGGAAAGTCGGGTATACGTCGCGCATGCTCGCCTCGTCCCCAGCCGTCAGTCTCCATCATCGAAGCTACGCCATCCCGCGCCGACCGGTCGTCGTGGTGTGCGTGGACGGCTGCGA
>JAGWBB010000151.1:606-4270 GCA_021296095.1 Desulfurellaceae bacterium
TCCCACGCCGGCTGCAAGGTGGCGATCATCACCGCCAAAGACAAACTCCGCCGCATGCTCGGACACCGGCTCAGAAACGGCGTGTGCTTCTCCGCCGAACGGGCGGCCGGATGTACGCTGGAGGACAACGGCATCAGCCATGTCCCCGACCTCGTCGGACGGCCACAGCCCGCGGTCTACTCGGCCGACGTATCCTTGTTTGTTCTCGACGCCGGCCTGCGGCTGCTCGAACGCGAACGGCCGGATTTCCTGTATCTGTCCCTGAGCGATTATGTGCAGCATAAACACGCCCCGGGCCAGGCGCAGGCCAACGCCTTTTATCACAGCCTGGATGCGCGTCTGGGCGAGTTTGTCGAGAGAGGCGCCCTGCTCGCGCTGACCGCCGATCATGGCATGAACTTCAAGCCGCGGGTGATCTTTCTGCAGGAAGTCCTGGACAACCATTTCGGGCCGGCCACAAGCCGTGTCATCTGCCCCATCACCGACCCATATGTCGTCCACCACGGCGCCCTGGGATCATTCGTCCGCGTCTACTGTCCGGCGCTGGCGCCCCGCTCGGTCGCGGACCTGATACAGAGCCTGGACGGTATTGCTGCTGTGTATGAACGTGAACAGGCGTGTGTACGCTTCGGCCTGCCGCCCGACCGCGAGGGTGATCTGGTTGTGATTGGTGACCGAGACACGGCTCTCGGTACCAGTCCGGCGGAGCACGATCTGTCACAACTCGGCAAGGTCCCGCTTCGCTCGCATGGCGGACTCAGCGAGCAACGGGTGCCGTTCATCGTGTCCGAACCGGTGGCCGACATCTACGCCGCTCGGACCCATATACGGAATTTTGATATTCTGGATTACACGCTGAACGGCACCCGGCAGTAGAGGCAACGCACACGTCCCCCTCACACCAAACCCCACACCAGGGCCAGAATGCCCAGAAAGGAAAAGAAGCCGAAAATATCCGTACAGGCGGTGACAAAGACGTTGGACGCCACCGCCGGGTCAATCCCGCAGCGCTCCAGCACGAACGGCACCATACTGCCCACCAGAGCTGCCACCATCAGGTTGACGACCAGGGCCAAGCCCAGCACCCCACCCAGCAGAGGACTGCCCTCCCACAGATAGGCAACCGTCCCGGCGACACCGCCCAGAATCAGCCCGTTGCCCAGCGCCACGCTCAGCTCTTTGAACAACACCCGCCTGGCGTGGTTCAAGCCGACCTCGCCCAGCGCCAAGCCGCGCACCGTCACGGTCAGGGTCTGTACGCCGGCGTTGCCGCCCTGGGCGGCCACAATAGTCATGAACGCCGCAGCCACGGCCAAGGCCCGAATCGTGTCTTCAAAAAGGGTGATCACCGCCGCGCTCAGGGTGGTGGTGACCAGGTTGAGTCCCAGCCACGGCAGACGATGGCGAATTGACCGCCACGGCGGCTCAAAGACCTCTTCTTCTCGGCTCAGGTTGGCCAGCTTATAAATATCCTCGGTGGCTTCTTCTTCCAGCACGTCAACCACGTCATCAACCGTAATCAATCCGACCAACTTCCCCCCGGCGTCCACCACCGGCAGCGATACCAGGTCGTACTTTTGACACACCTGGGCAACGGCTTCCTGGTCGAGGTCAACCCGGACCGAGATCACTTGGCGATCCATGATGTGTGCAACCAGGTCGCCCGGGCGGGCCAGAATCAACTTTCTGAGCGGCAGAACGCCGACCAGATGGCCGGGCGCATTGATAATGAAGACACTGTGCAGATCGCTCACCTCATCCACATGGGTGCGGATGGTTTCAATCGCCTGTTCGACCCGGGCGCCCTCCCCGACCGCGATATACTCGGTCTGCATGATACCGCCGGCGACATCCTCGGGGTGGCGCATCAGCTGGCTGATCTCGGCGGCCAGGTCTTCAGAAACGTGCTCCAACACAGCCCGGGTTCGCTGCGGAGACAGGCCGGCCAGCAGATCGACCGCATCATCCGATTCGATCTGTTCAACCACTTCGCCCAGCACGGCGTCAGACAAGCCCCGGGTCAACAGCTCCTGGGTGGGGGGGGCGACAAAGCTCAACACCGCAGCGGTCAGCTGGGTCGGCAGAAAACCGAAAACCCGCTGCTTGGTCTCGGCCTCTTCGAGTACGTCGAGCAGTTCGGCGATATCGGCCGGGTGCAGACCGGGCAGGCCCGCCCGCACCCGCTCATCCTGACCCAGCTCTGCCGCAATCACCAGGTCGGCGAGGGCGGCGTCGCGGTCGATGGACATCGGGGGAGGAACCGAGGTTGGCGTCATGGCGGATGCTCGGGAGACAGGGCCTGTTCCAGCCCTCTTTCCCTATCAGTCCCTCGACCGGGGAGCTACGGGGAGGCGGAATCAGAATGACGGAACGAACGCTGAATGCTGAACGAGGAACGGCGGCTGGCGGGGATTATTCCGCCACCAACTCGACCCGTGAGCCGGGCCGCAGCAGACCGTCCTCGCCGCGCACTTCGGCGCGCAGACGACCCACGCCATCCGCCCCCTCATAGACCCGGATAAAGCCAAAATTCGTCAGCTCACCCTCGGCATACACCAGCCGGGGACGCAGACTGGGATCGAGCCGGTCCTGGCCGACGGCCGGAACGCTGATCGCGCTGAGCGGTCCGCTCACAAACTCGTGGAAGCGCAGGGGCCGCCCGTCGCCGTCGGCGTCATGCACGTACGCAAGAGCCGCCGCAAAATGCACGTCGGTCGTGACAAAGACCAGATTTCGAACCCCTGCCCGGTCGAAGTGAGCCAACAGGTCGAACAGTTCTCGCTCAAAGCCGGTGCGAGAGGAAAAGTCCGGCGCGGTTCCGTTCGCCCAGCCGTCGCGGCCAAAGACGGCCGCCCGACTGCCGGTCGGAATCGACAGCGGCACATTGCTGCTGACCACCTTCCAGGTCGCGGTCGATTCCGCCACCCCGCGTTTGAGCCAGGCCAGCTGCGCGCCGCCGAGCAGGGTTTTGTGCGTATCGGGGGTATCGGCCAGGTCATTGCGGCTGCGGTAGGAGCGGGCGTCGAGCAAAAAGATTTCCAGATCTTGACCCCACCGAAAGGAGCGATACACCCGGTAGGGCTCCTCCGGGTGTGGGTCAATGGGGGCGTACAAGAACATGGCCCGGCGGCCGACCTGGACCAGATTCGGGTAAGCGCGGCGCGGGCCGGGCCGCCAGTACGACCAGCCCGCGCCAGAATCGTTGACCAGCTCGTGATCGTCCCACTGGACGTACATGGGAACCTGACCCAGGAAATTCTGAAACGCCGGGTCGGCCCGATTATAGCGCCAGTGTTGCCAGAACACCGTCCGTAGCTGATCAAGGTTTGTCCAGTCAAGCGCGGTGACGGGCGGAAAATCACCGGGGATGTTGGATCGGCTCGCGCGCCCAGGGGGAGCGGGTGCGGCCGCCGGGCAGTCATTATCGGCGTAGATCATATCGCCGTTGGCAATAAAAAAGTCCGGCTCCAGCCGACGCATTTTTTCAAAAATAGCATACGGCCGACAAAACCCTTGTCCGCCGAGGTCGCCGCCAAACACGAACGACACCGCCCGTCGCTCAGGTGCGCGGGGAGCGGTTCTCAGCCGACCCCGGACCCAGGTAGAGCGAAGCCCGGTTTCGGGCTGCAAAGCCCGCACCCGGTAGAAGTACACGGTGTTCGGG
>JAGWBB010000152.1 GCA_021296095.1 Desulfurellaceae bacterium
ACAGAAAGACCTCACCCCGCAGCTCCAGGTGGCTCGGAATGGGCACGCCCTGGTCCAGCAGGCGTAGCGGCACGGACCGGATGGTCTTGATATTGTGGCTGATGTCTTCACCGGTTGTGCCGTCGCCCCGGGTTGAGCCGGTGACGAAGCGGCCGTTTTCGTACACCAGCTCGACCGCTACGCCGTCAATCTTGGGCTCGGCCACATACACGATTGGCTCGTCGGTGTCGAGAAAACGCTGCAAACGATCCTGAAACTCCTGCATCTCCTCGCGGTTGACGGCATTGGACAGGGACAGCATGGGCACCCGGTGCCGGACCGGAGCAAACTCACTGAGAGGTGGTGCACCGACCTTCTGGGTCGGCGACAGCGGGTCTTGGAGCTGAGGATATTCGGCTTCCAGCTGGCTCAGACGCCGAAACAGCCGGTCGTAGTCCGCGTCGCTCACCTCCGGGTCGTCAAGCACGTAGTAGCGATGGTTATAGTGGCGCAGCTCGGAGCGCAGACGCTCGACTTCTGCCCGGATTTCCTGGGGGACCGACATGGCTGTTATTCAACTCCATTCCCCGGCAGCGCGCCGTCGGCCGCCGGCTGTTGCATGGTCACACAGTGAATCGCGCCCAGGCCCAGGACCAGGTCGGTACACGTCGGGAAACACGCCCCGGAGAATATCCAGAGCGCGCCGGTCCTTCGGCTGGTCATAGGTCGGGACCAGGACCAGTCCGTTGGCAATATAGAAGTTGGCGTAGCTGGCCGGCAGCCTGGGGGTGTCCGCGTCTGGGGACAGGACCGGTTCCGGCATCGGCAGGGGGATGATCGTCAGCCGGCGTCCGTCCTGGTCAGTCGCGGCCCGCAGCCGGGCCAGGTTGTCTTGCAGGGGCTGGTAGTTGGGGTCGAGCGGGTCGTCCTCGATTGCACACACCACGGTGGTCGGGTTCACAAAGCGGGCGATGTCATCCACATGCCCGTCGGTGTCATCGCCAACAATGCCCTCGCCTAGCCAGACGATGGTGTCCAGCCCGAGAAAGGCGCGTAGGGCGGCCTCAATATCCTGGCGGCTGAGAGCCGGGTTACGATTCGGATTCAGCAGACACGCCTCGGTGGTCAGCAGCGTGCCACAGCCGTTGACATCGATAGACCCGCCCTCCAGCACCAGCCCGGGGACAAAGCGAGGAATGGCCAGCCGGCTCGCAATGTGGCCCGCGACCGCGTCGTCCAGATCCCAGGGCGGATATTTGCCGCCCCAACTGTTAAAACGCCAGTCTATCAGGGCCAGTTCAGTGCGGTCCCGGCTCCGCCGCGTCACAAAAATGGGGCCATGGTCCCGCGCCCAGGCGTCGTTGGTCGGCACTGCATACACGCCCAGCCGGTCTATATCCACCCCAGACCGTGCCAGCCGGGAGACGACCGCCCGGCCGGCCGCAGCGTCGTTGACGCAGATATGCACCCGCTCGCGGAGGTGGAGGGCGCTGACCATGGCACAGAACAGCGGCGGGATGGCGGCAAAGCGGCCCGGCCACGTCTCGACATTATGCGGCCAGGAGAGCCAGGTAGCCGCGTGCGGCTCCCACTCGGCGGGCAGCCGCAGGCCGAGACTGGCCGGCGTCCGGGCCGGTCCGAGCGGCTTTTGTCCGGCGACGATCTCAGTCGAGATAGCGCTTGGTGAGATTGGCGTAGGCATCGATCCGTCGGTCGCGCAGGAACGGCCACTCCTGACGGACCGTCTCAATGCGACCCAGGTCACACGAGACCACCAGGGTCTCTTCGTCCTCGGTTCCGGCGCTGGCCAGCACGCGGCCAAACGGGTCGCTGACAAACGAGGAGCCCCAGAACTGCAAGCCGTCCTCCGTGCCAGCCCGGTTCACCGCCGCCACAAACACCCCGTTGGCAACCGCATGGCCGCACTGGATTGTCTGCCAGGCGTGACGCTGTACCTGACGCTCCTCGGCGCATTCGGCGTGGTACCAGCCGATCGCCGTCGGGTAGAACAGCAGCTGGGCTCCGCCCAGCGCGGTCAGGCGGGCGGCCTCGGGAAACCACTGATCCCAGCAGATCAGGACGCCGAGCCGGGCGTAGCGGGTCGCAAACGTCCGAAAACCCAGATCGCCCGGGGTGAAATAGAACTTTTCATAGTACAGCGGGTCGTCCGGAATATGCATCTTGCGATAGGTGCCGAGCAGCGTCCCGTCGGCGTCGATGACCGCCGCCGAGTTATGGAATAAACCCGCCGCCCGCTTCTCAAAAATCGGCGCGATCAACACCACCTGACGGTCCCGCGCCACGCGGCTGAGGGTCTCGGTTGTCGGCCCGGGAATCGGCTCGGCCAGCCGAAAACAGCTGGTATCCTCCCGCTGACAAAAGTAGACCGAGCAGAAGAGTTCTTGCAGACACACAATCTGGGCGCCGCGCCCGGCGGCCATTTCGATGCGGCGCACCGCTTTGTCGAGGTTGGCGCCGGGTTCGTCTCCACACGTCATCTGGACCAGACCGACACGGACTGCGGCCGCACTGCTCTCCATGGGCCGTATTGTACGGAATCGGTTCGTCAGGCTCAATGCTGGACGCGCCGTGCCCGGAGGCCCGGATTTATCTTGACAGTACCAAACAAAGGAGGTAGGGGTAGCTGCTCTCTGCCGAACGGTACGAGGTGGACTCCCTGCCTTGAAGACACACACACGACGCACCCCATCTCCAGACCAGCCCCGAGCCGAAGAACCGCCCAGTCTCATCGTTCTTCTCGCTCTCTCCTCCCATCTGGGCGCCCGGCGCTGAGCCTCCCAGTCGTATCCCCGATAACGTGGAAGCAAGGCCCGTCGGCTTAACGAGGAAGTGTTGCCATGACAGCGCTCAAAGACATTGCCCGCGAGAGCCAGCCGGATCGGTTCTCACCCCCCCGAGCCGACATACGCCCGACGGTCATCCCTCCGGCGACTTGCGCCCCCAACGTGGTCGAGGAAAACCTCGACCGGTATGGGCTGCACAACTGGGGCGGGGAATATTTCTCGGTCAGCCGTGACGGCCACGTTGTCCTGGCCTTTGGCCCGCCCCGCAGCGTACCGGTAGCCGTGACGCGGATCGTGGCCGAACTGCACCGACGCGGCCTGTCGCCCCCCCTGGTACTGCGCTTCCCCCAGATTCTGGACGGCCAGATCAAGAAACTGGTCACAGCCTTTCGGGCCGCGATCAAGGAGTTCGACTACAACGGCGACTATATTCCAGCCTATCCGCTCAAGGCCAATCAAAAAAAAGAGGTGGTCCAGGAAGTCGTACGCTGTGGCCAACCCTATGACCTGGGCATCGAGGTTGGCAGCAAGGCCGAACTGACCCTGGCCCTCGCCCTGAGCCACAACCCGCAGGCGCCAATCATCTGTAATGGGGTCAAAGACGAGGCATATCTGAGCCTCGCCCTGCGCAGCAAACAGGTCGGACGGCGAGTCTTCATTGTTCTGGAAACGCTGTCCGAACTCAGGCGGCTGGTTGAGCTGAGCCGGCGGCTCGACATTCGTCCCCGGATCGGCCTGCGCCTCAAGCTGTCGACGCGCGGCAGCGGCAAATGGGAAAAGTCGAGCGGCGACTTATCCAAGTTCGGCTTTACCATCACCGATCTGCTCAGAGGCCTCAGCTACCTGAAGCGCGCCAGCCTGGGCGACTGTCTGCAACTGCTGCATTTTCATATTGGTTCGCAGGTGACCGATATCAAACGCATCAAGGAGGCGGTCAAGGAGGCGGCGCGGACGTATGCCAAGCTGCGCACGCTGTGTCCCCAACTCGCCTACCTCGATGTCGGCGGCGGCCTGGGCATTGACTACGACGGCTCGCGCACCGCCTCGGAGTCGAGCGTCAATTACTCCGTTCAGGAGTACGCCAACGATATCGTCTACTCCATCAAGGAGGTGTGCGACAATGAGCAGGTACGGGAACCGACCATCGTGACCGAAAACGGGCGGATGATCGCCGCTCCCCACGCCCTGCTGGTGTGTAATGTCATCAACGAGCTGACCCTGTTGAACGGTCCGATTCAGGTACCCGACCCGGACAGCCGCCCGCAGGTCATTCAGGAAATGTATGACATCTATACCGAGATTAACGCCAAGAACTACCGCGAGTACTACCACGACGTGATGGAGCAGCGCGACGAAATGTTCTCGCTGTTCAACCTGGGCTATCTGTCCCTGGAAGACCGCGGGCTCGGCCAGGAGCTGTTCT
>JAGWBB010000153.1 GCA_021296095.1 Desulfurellaceae bacterium
CGCGTCGAGCTTGGGCTGCATCCAGCGGTGATGATCTTCCCACCAGTGGTCCATCAGACGCAGCAGGCACGCAATCCAGCCGATTCCGCCCTCGGAGATGATGAACTTGAGGCCGGGGTGGCGCTGCGGAGCGCCGCTCCAGATCAGCTCGGTCAGGGCGTTCATGGGCTGAAACGCCTTCTCATCCATGAAGGCCATGCCGGGACCGTTCTTGCGCGCCTTGGCGACGGTTGAGGCGCCGATATCTGCGGCCGTGCCCGAGTGGGCGACGGCCGGCAGGCCGATCTCTTCCAAACGCTCCCACAGCGACTCATAGTCCGGATGGATGTATGGCTTGACGGGCACCGCAGCCGGAATCATGACCGCTTTGAGGCCGAGCCGAGCCGCCCGTTCGGCCTCTGCGGCCGCCCATTCCAGGGGGCCCTGCATGGGCAGAATCGCTGCGCCGAGCAGGCGCTGCGGGGCGTAGGAACAGAACTCGCTGAGCCAGTCGTTGTACACCCGGACGGCCGCGCGTTGATATGCGGCGTCGGCAATGCGGTAGAACATCAGACTCCACTGGCCGGGATAGATGACTTCCGCCCGCAGATGGTCCAGGTCCTGGTCTTTGAGCCGCTGGTGGGGGTCTGAGGCGCCCGGCCGGGTATCCGCGTGGCGGGCTACCGGCGACTCGACCTTGCCGGCGATTTTGCTCTCCAGGGCTGCTCCGTCAAGGCCGACGGCGACCGGATCGAGCCCATCGACAACGTAGAAGTCAATCGACTTGCGGGTTTCGATATGGGGCGCCCGGTCGCGAAAGCGGGCCTCCATGCGGCTGGTCCACAGATCGGCCGGTTCGACCACATGACCATCGGCTGACACGTATCCGCCGGCGAGGCTGCTCGACATGCTGCGTCTCTCCTTCGGTGAACAGTTGGTGATAGACTTGGCTATGAACTGCCGCCATCCTAGAGTATGGGTCCCGGCTTTGGCAAGGTGCGCTGCCGGTAGCCGGAACGCCGTTTGACTCCGACTGAGCCAGCGGCTATAGCTCCGCAGTCAGACATGGGCCCGTCAGCCTGGACAAGGAGAAACGGATGGTCAAATTTGTTGCCTGCGCTCGTCGCAAAGCCGGTATGACAACCGCCGAGTTTCAGAGTTATTGGAAAAACAAGCACGGCCCGCTGGTCCGCAGCGTGCCCGAGTTCTGGGCCTATGTCCGCCGCTATGTCCAGGGCCACACCTCGAGTGAGCCGGTGCCGGGCTTCCCACCCCAGGACGAAGCCCCGTTCGACGGCATTGCCGAGCTGTGGTTCGACAGCGTCGAGGACATTGGCAAAGCCTTCAGCCACCCCCGCTATCTCGAAATCATTCGGCCCGACGAGCTGAAGTTTGTCGACTTTGCCAGCTCGCGCGTCTTTATCGTCGAGGATGTTGAGATTTCGTGAGGCTGGGCAGGCACGGGGGCCTGCCCCTACCCGGCCACGCCCGTGCGCGGAGTTTACAAACCCAGGATCTCGCGCTTCATGGCCGCCCGGATATGACACGGGCTGCCGGCCATCTCCGAGATCCGCAGATCGGCCGCCACACTGGCCAGGATCGCCGCCTCGGTCATATCGGCATCGGTCCGCTCGACCAGCAGCCGGGCCAGTTCGTCCACAGCCGCTCGTGCCGCAGCTTCGGCCGTCTCGCCGCTGCCCATGGTCTGGACCTCGTCCTGGGTGATCACGATCGGCTGGCTGAGCGGCAGCTCCGTTGCAATCTGACAGCGCAGCGTCACTGTGGCCGCAATCTCCACCGCCGAGGCGGTGGCTTCGCCGTCGCCCATCCTGGCGTGCACGTCCTCGATGGTCAGCAGCCCGCCCTCGGCAAACACCGGCAGAAAGACCGTTGAGCCAATCCCCAGCTGACTGTTGCTCAGCTGACCGCCAAAATCCCCGCACGCCCCGCTCGGTTGCGAGCCCTCGGCCGGGGCCAGTCCGATCTTGCTGATGTTGGGTATGAAGGGCAGGCTCAGGCTGTCGTTGTAGCGAATGCGGTTGCCCTCAATCGGGACGACTTTTTTCCGAAACTCGACCTGGTCCTTGAGCAGGCCGAAGCCCGGAATGGCGACCACATAGCCGAAGCCCTGGGCGGCTTTGATGTCCAGGACTTCCACCGCCAGCACCTGGCCGGGCTGCACCCCCTCGATATGGACCGGCCCGGTCATGACCGTCAGCTGCTCCATGGGCCATTCCCCGCCCTCGTTCCAGTCTCGAAAGCGGTCGTTGGTCTCCATCACAAACACCTCCCCGGGCTTGACTCTAGCGGCTGCGGGGTGGTCGGCGTCGAACGTGCGCACAATGTGCTCTTTGCCAATGGTTTGCATCTCCGGTTTCCTTTCTGTGACGATCAGTCGGCAATGGCGTCCAGCCCGGCCTGGGAGCAGGCGATGTCTTCGTCAACCGTCCCACCCCCGACCCCGATGCCGCCGATGACTTCGCCGTTGACCACAATCGGCAGGCCGCCGCCGACCAGGGTCGCCCGCTAGAAGTGGGACAGGCCGACGACGAGCGACAGGTCGTCCTTGATGACGCCGTACAGGTCTTTGGTGCCGACGCCGAACAGGGCGGTAAAGGCCTTGCGTTGGCAGCCCTCAATGCCCAGCAGCAGCGCCCCGTCCATACTGGCCAGGGCCTTGAGATTCCCGCCGCTGTCAATCACCGCCACATTCTGTTTACAGCCCAGCTCCTCGGCTTTGGCGACCGCCGCCGCCACCATCTTGGCTGCGGTCTCATACGAGAGCATCTGTCTGGCATACGTGTTGGCCATAAGCATCCCTCCTTTGCTGTGAAAGGTGAACGATGATGACCTCCTCATTCGCAAGAACTCATCGCTCACCTCTTCCGTACTCCGCTCGTCTGCCAGCGTCAAGTTTACCGGAGCGGCCGGTTTGACAAAGGCGGCCGAACAACAGAATAATCGCCCGGAAACAGGAGGCTTGCCGTGTTCCGCATTCGCGCCATCCAAAACGCCCTGGCTCAGCACGTCCCGGCCGCCGGACCGTCCCGGCTCGACCGCAACCGTACCGCGGTGGCGCTTATCCTGGCCGGTGCCGAACCCGACCTGCACCTGTGCGTGATCCGCCGTGCCGACCGGGACGGCGATCCGTGGTCGGGAGACATGGCCCTGCCGGGTGGCCGGGCCGCGCCCGAGGATGCCAGCCTGCAGGAGACGGCCGAGCGCGAGACGCGCGAAGAGGTCGGCCTCGTCCTGACGCCCGCCCAGCGGCTCGGCGCGCTGGCCGAAATATCGATCCTGCTGCGCGGCCGAGACCGGCTGCTGTTCCTGGCGCCGTTTGTGTATTACCTGGGACCGAGCCTCGCTCCGTTTACCCCCAACGAAGAGGTTAGTGAGGTCTACTGGATACCGCTGGCCCACCTGTGGGACGAACACAACGCCACCTCGCTCAAGCTGCCGACCCGGGACGTGTCGCTGTGGTACCCGGCGATTGGCTACCGCCAGCAGGTCGTGTGGGGCATCACCCACCGGGTGCTGATGCTCTTTTCGGATGTCATCGGACATCCCCTGCCGCATCTGGAGGCCATCCCCGGACTCGGCCACTGACCGCTGCGGCGATTCGGAGGGAGACAACAATGGAGATTGTGGGCTATGCCGATCAGCTGAGTGTCGC
>JAGWBB010000154.1 GCA_021296095.1 Desulfurellaceae bacterium
GATAATCGAGCCGGTCGAGCCACTCGACGACCCAGCCGCTGGCCGCCTCAATCGTGGCCACCCGCAGACGCGGAAAGCGCTCAAAGACCCCGTCATAGACCATCGTGGTCAGCGCCATGCGCGGGTCCTGAATGGTGTTCATACTGAGGTACATGAATCCGGGTCGCCGGTCTTCGTACCAGTCGTGACCGATATAGTCACGGTGGACGACCAGATGCAGACCGACCGCCATATCCAGCTCTTGGGCGCTGGCCCACACCGGATCGAAATCCGGACAGCCAAAGCTCTTGCCCTCGACCGGCAGGGCGCCGACGAACACGGTACGCACGCCGGCCCGGGCCAGACGTTCGAGTTCCTGGACGGCCGCCTGGGGATGACGCAGGGAGAGATGGCCGACCGGGAAGAGTCGCTGGCGATGGGCGGCACATACCTCGACGGCCCAGGTGTTGTAGGCCCGACAGTGAGCTGCGGCCAGCTCGGGGTCGTCGATCTGCCCCTCCCACAGCAGGCCCAGGGTGGGATAGATGAACTGGCACGCCATGCCTTCCTGGTCGAGGAAGGCGACGCGGGCGTCCATGTCTTCGAGGCTGTTGTTGAAGGCGGCCGAGAAATCGAAGTGGCCCAGCCCCGAGCCCGCTTCCTTCTGGCCGTAGCCCACGCCCACCCCGAGCAGTTGTTCCATGCTGAACTCGCCGACGCCGCGAACCGCCTTGTCCTCGTTGATCAGCATGACGTAGCGGCCGTCGGCCTCCTGGCGAAAGCGCAGACAGCGCGGTCGGTGGCGCGGCTCAATATAGCGCTCCCACAGATCGAGCGGCTCCATGAAATGACTGTCGGCATCAATGATCCGGCTCATGGGATGTCTCTCCTGAAAGGTCTGGAAAAAGGGCGGGGACGAAGAAGGCGGGCGGGACAGGCGGGGTGGAAGAGAGGCGGACAGCCCGCCCCTCTCTTCCCTATTGTCTTAGGCGGCTTTGAGCTGGACCTTGCTCGGGGAGAGCTGGCACTCGAACATCTCGCCGCCCTTCATGATGACCTCAAGGTTATTCCGATCCTGGAGGACAGTGATGTCTTTGGCCGGGTTGCCGTTGACCACCAGCAGGTCGGCCAGCTTGCCGGCCTCAATCGAACCCAACTCGTCCTTCATGCCCATCAGCTCGGCGCCGTTGACCGTGGCCCAGCGGATGACGTCGAGCGGACTGATGCCCGCGCCCTCGACGTAGGCTTCGAGTTCCTTGGCATAGTCGCCGTGGGGCATGATCGAGATGCCGAAATCATCCCCGATCAGCAGCTTGACGCCGGCCTTGTTGGCCTTGGGCAGCATCTTGGCAAAGTTGTCAACGCCCCGGCTCATGCCCTCGATCTCGTCCCACATGACCTTGCCGCTGCGTTTGTTCTCCTCGACCACCATCCACGGGAAATACATGCTGGGCGTCAGGAAGGTCCCGTTCTTGGCCATCAGCTCGATGCACTCCTCGTCCATACGGTCGCCGTGGTCGATGAGATCGACCTTGGCCTTGATGGCGGCCTTGATGCCTTTTTTGGAACAGATATGGCCGCGGATCTTCCGATCCCGCTCGTGGGCTGCGTTAGACGCCGCCTCGATCTCGTCCTGACTCATGGTCATGGTCTCGATCGGCCACGGCAGGCCGTGCCCGCCGGTCGGATACAGCTTGATCATCTCCACGCCGTCTTTAATTTCCGCCCGGATGGCTCTGCGGAACTCGTCCGGACCATCACAGATATAGGCCAGACCCTCCATCTTGAGATTCCAGAACGCCGGATGGCTATCGACCGAGTCACCAGTCGTGACCACGTCGCGACCCGCCGGCATGAAGCGCGGACCGGGAATCAGGCCCGAGTTGATGGCCTTCTTGAGCGAGACATCGATATTGTGCAGGGTGCCGGCCCCGACCGCGCCGGTGAAACCGCTGCGCAGCAACAGCTCGGCGTTTTTGGCCGCAATCAGCGCCAAGTGGGTCGGGTGGTACTTCATATCAATGTCGTTCAGATCGCTGATATTGGCGTAGGCGACGTGGTAGTGGCTCTGGACCATGCCCGGCATCAGCGACTTGCCGTTCAGGTCGTAGACCGTGTCCTGAGCGGTCGGCTTGGGCACCCGGCCGTTGGTGCCGACTGCGGTAATGCGCTCGTCCTCGACCACCACGGTGGCGTTGGCTTTGGGCCGGTGCAGCCCGTCAATCAGATGTGCCCCGCGAAAAAAAGTGCGTCCCATACTTCTGCCCTCCTCTGAGTAGTATAGCCTGTGTGCCTGACAGCTTTCTCTCTTATCAGCCTCCGGTCACGGCTTGTCAAGGCAAAGCCGCCCGGTCTTACAGGTCTTGGACCGCGGGCGCGACCTGTGTGGCAAAGCGGTTCATGGCGGCCAGGACTTTGTCGTGCGGCACTCTGCCGCCGGGATTGAACCAGCAGATCAGCTCCTGCATCTTGAGCCGCTCGTGCAGCGCCCGGATGCGCTCAATACACTCGGCCGGCGAACCAAAGACCGCCATGTTGTGGGTCATGGTCTCGAAGGTCAGGCTGTCTACGTTTTTCTGGACTTCTTGCAGATAGCGGTAGCTGTCCGAGCCGCTCTGGGCGTCCACGGCCGCCCGGACCATACCCGACACGCTCTGGAAATAATTGCCCAGGCTGGGCTCAATGTCGTCGCGGACCTCGGCCAGACTGTCGCCCGGCCGCATGAAAAACATGGTCGAAACGTCCGGTCGGGCCTCACCGTTTGAGACTGGACTGTCGGCCCAGGCCTGGCGATAGCGGTCAACCTGCTCGTACATGCGGGGCAGCGGGTTGGTGACCGAGGCGACAAAGACCGGATAGTGCTCGTGGCCGGCAAACACCGCCGTCTCCGGACTGTTGGCGGCAACCCGCAGCGGGGGGTGGGGTTTTTGGAACGGCTTGGGCACGACGCTTGTCTCGGGGATGTGGTAGAACTGCCCATCGTAGGAGAAGGAGTCGGTTGTCCAGGCTTTCTTGATGATCTCGAGCGACTCCTCAAAGCGCTGACGGCTCTCTTCGCGCGAGGCGTTGAAGCCGGCAAAGTGGAGCGGGATCGCGCCCCGGCCAACACCGAACTCCAGCCGGCCGTTGCTCAACAGGTCCACGGTCGCACCGTCCTCGGCGCTGCGGATGGGATGCCACAGCGGCAGCAGGCTGACGGCGATGCCGAGCCGGATGGCGCGGGTTTTCTGGGCAATGGCGGTGGCCACAATCAGGGGCGAGGACATGATCGAAAAGGGTTTGTAAAAATGCAGCTCGGCCAGCCAGGCGCAGCTGAAGCCGAGTTCGTCACCGTACTGGACCTGCTCAATCGTCTCGCGGTAGCGGGTGATGTCGGACTGATCGTCCGCGCACGGAAGTTGATAAAAAAGGCCAAATTTCACAGAGTCCCTCCTTCACGGTCATGGTCAAAACCTGGTACGTTTCGTCACTGTTTTGACCATGCGAATGGCCGACCTGTCAAGCCGCTAAACGCGCCGCGCTTGTGCCCGTCGCCCGGCCTGGGCTATAGTCGGCGGGCGTCCATGAGCGTCCGATATCAGACACAGGGAGGAAGCCGTATGGCAAAAGCACCGGCCAAGAAGAGACCAACTCCGAAAACCGCCGCCTATCGCAAGGGCAT
>JAGWBB010000155.1:0-5215 GCA_021296095.1 Desulfurellaceae bacterium
AGCCAGGCATGGACCTCAGCACCTTGACGCTCAACACCGACCGCTTTTTGCGCGTGCTGGGCGACATGGTTGCGGTCGGTGCGCGGCTGCAGAACTCGCTCAGCAAAGAGGCGCCGCCGCCCCAGGAAGACCTGGCCGGCGATATTGTTGTCGAGGAGTTGCGGCCGCTGGTGCGGGCCGGCAAGCTGCGCCTCGAGCGCGTCAGCTATGCCGAGGGCCGGGGCAACCTCATCCTCACCTATCCGGGCCGAACCGACCGCACGGTCGCCTTTGTCGGGGCGCATCTCGACGTCGTGCCGGCCGATCCGGCCGAGTGGCGGCGCCCGCCGTTTCGGCTCCACCGCGAGGGCGGTCGGCTGTACGGCCGGGGCGTCACCGACTGTTTGGGGCATGTGGCGGTCCTGACCGATCTGTTCCGCCAGCTGGCCGAGTCGGACATCNNNNGTCATTATCGCCAACGAGGAACTCTCCCGGGTCGGCGGCATCGGCATCGGCAGGCTGGTCAAGGACGGCCGGCTCAGCCACCTCAAGGCTGGCCCGGTGTACTGGCTCGATAGCGCCGACTTCGGACCGACCCTGGCCACCGGGGGCATGGCGCCGTGGCGGCTGCGGGTCGAGGGCAAGGCTGCCCACTCCGGTTTTCCCCGGGACGGGATCAACGCCGCCGAGCTGGCCTTTGAGGCCACCCGGGCCTTGCAGGGCTGGTTTTATACCCACTATCCGCCCCACCCCAAAGAGCGGGAGTACGGCTTTCAGGGGCCGTCCTCGCTCAAGCCGACCCGGGTCACGGTTCACAACGATACGCTGAGTAAGATTCCGGCCACCGCCGTGGTTGAGGGCGATATCCGTCTCACCCCGTGGTACTCCGCCCAGGAGGTTCGCGACGGCGTAACGGCGTTCATCAATAATCTCGATATTCTCAGCCTGCCCACGCTCGGCCCGAGCCGCTACCGCTTGGGAGCGGGTGAGGTCGGGACGGTCAAGCTGGAGAGCATCGGGCTGCCGGCCGGCGGCATAGTCTGCGACCGCAGCTCGGTCGGCTACCAGGCCCTGGCCGAGGCTGTGGCTGCGGTACAACCCAACTCCCGGCCGTTTTCGGTAACGGGCGGCCTGCCCTATGTCCACATGTTGCAAACCCACGGCTTTGATATTCAGATTACCGGCTTTGGCCGGCTGGATACCTATCACGCGCCAAACGAGTTTGCCGAACTCATCCACATGCACCAGGGCTTTGAGATCCTGTGTCGCATCCTGGCCCGGTTCGGCTAGGGCTCCATACGAGGGACGCCACGATGAGCGAACACCCCACGATTGTCTTTCTGTACTCGCCGCGCTACGTGCCGCAGCAGATCATCGACATGGCCACCGCCCAGGTTCCGGCCGGCTTCCGTCTGGAGCTGCTCGAACAGGACGCGCCGGTCGAGCTGCGACGCGAAAAAATCTCCCAGGCTGACTTTCTGCTCGGCTATCCCGGTAATCCGTCCGGCGCGGAGATTGCCGCCGCCAGCCGGCTCAAACTCTTCCAGGTCCTGAGTGCGGGCTATGAATGGCTGGATCTGGCCGCCTTTCAGCACGCCGGGATTCCGGTCGCCAACAACGGCGGGGCCAACGCCCCGACGGTGGCCGAGCACGCCCTGCTGCTGATTCTGGCCGTGTATAAAAAACTGCCCCTGCACCACGACAGCCTGCACCAGGGACGCTGGCTGGGCTTGCAGGAGACCCTGGGCATGCGCGAGTTCCGGGCCAAGACCCTGGGGATTGTCGGTTTTGGCCGCATCGGCCGCCAGCTGGCCCGCCTGGCGAGCGGCTTTGAGGCCACGATTCGGTACTACGATACGGTCCGCGCGCCGGCCGAGCTTGAGCGGGAGCTGGGCGCCACCGCCCTGCCCCTGGACGCGCTGCTGGGCGAGGCCGATGTGGTGTCAATCCACACCCCGCTGACCGACCGCACCCGGGGCATCATCGACGCCCGGGCGCTCGGACTGATGAAAGCCTCGGCCATCCTGGTCAACACCTCGCGCGGTCCGGTGGTTGACGAGCCAGCGCTGATTGACGCCCTGCGCACCAGACAGATTGCCGGCGCCGGGCTTGACGTGTTTGCCGCCGAGCCGATGCCGACCGACAGTCCGCTGCTTGATCTGGACAATGTGGTTGTCACGCCCCACATCGCCGGCGTCACCCTCGACACCTGGGCGCGGCGTATCAGCTTTGGTTTTGCCAATATCCAGCGGGTGGCCGCCGGACAGGCGGCCGAGTCGATCATCGGCGGCGGACAGGGCTGAGCCGCGACGGGGCGGCTTAGCGGCGGCGGAAGGTGATGCGGCCCCGGTCCAGGTCGTACGGAGACAGCTGGACGGTGACGGTATCGCCCTGAATGATCTTAATGAAAAACTTGCGCATCTTGCCCGCGACATGGGCCAGGACAAGATGCTCGTTTTCGAGCTTGACTCGAAAGAACGCGTTGGGCAGGACTTCGACAACCGTTCCGGTCATCTCGATGGCATCGGAGTCGGCACTCCGTTCAGGTCTGGGGGTATTTCGATTTTGGGATCTTCTTCGGCTTCGACCTCGGCTTCGACTTCGTCGTGGCGGCATTACTCCCTCTCAGGTCCAAAAATCCTCAACTCCGGGTCAACACGAATCCTCAGCGCCCCAGTCCTAGCATAGCCCCGGGCTGAACACAACTTCTCAGCCTTCGCTGGGCCGGGCGGCCACGGTCGGCGCGTCCGGCACACGGCTCGGCAGCGGCTCCGGGTGGCCGTCGGCAGGCAGGAACAGCATGCACACCCAGGGCAGCACGGGCAGGATGCTGAGCACTTGCATGGCCGCCCCTACCCCCCAGGTATCGGCGACAACACCCAGGCCGGTGACGCTCAGGCCCCCAACGCCAAAGCCGACCCCGGTCATCAGCCCGGCGGTCGTGCCCAGCCGGCCCTGCATCAGGTTCTGGGCAATCACCAGGGTCAGCGCAAACATCGGTGACAAGAGCGCGCCGACCAGGGCCAGAACGATCAGGCTGAGGGCTCCATCGGTGTGCAGAAACACCAGCAGCAAGGGACTCAGCAAGCCGAAGCTCAGGACCAGGAAGCGTTTGTGACCGATGCGGTCGGACACGGGGCCGGCAATCAGGGTCCCAACCGCCCCGGCAATCAAGAACAGCGACACAATCGAGCCCACCACAACCGTACTCTCGCCCCGTGCATCAAAGTACAGCGGCACATAGGTAAACAGGCCGGCGTGGACACACGAGCCGAGCATGACCACGCCCAACACCACCGCCATGGCCGCGTGGGGAATGGCCGGCGGCTCGGCCCGGACCTGGCCCGACGGCAGCCTGACCCGCGACAGCCACGGCAGGGAGCGGAGCAATATGCCGCCGACGATCAGCCCCGGTATCCACAGCAGCAGCAGGCCGCGCGGCCCCAGGGCGGCCAGACACAGGACCACGGCCAGCGGGCCTAAACCCAGGCCGATATTCCCGCCGACCGAAAAGAGTGAGATACCGGTCGCCTTTTTTGCGCCGGTCGACAGATACGCGGTCTTGTACGCTTCAGGATGATAGCTGGCAATCCCGATACCGCTGATCAAGATCAGTACCAACAGCATCGGATAGCTGCTGGCCAGGCCCACACTGGCCATGCCGCAGGTCGCAGCCACGACCCCAAAGGGCAGCAGCCAGGCCTTGGTACTGCGGTCCGACAGGTAACCGAAGATCGGCTGGACCAGCGACGAGGACACATTGGCAACCAGAATGAGAGCGCTGGTCATGGTGTAGGACAGGGCAAAAGAATTTTTGAGAAACGGCAACAGGGCGGGTAAGGCGCCCGTATTCAGGTCAACCATCAGATGGCCCAGCCCCAGCAGGGCCAGGGCTTTTTTGTTCATTCCGTGCGACATGCTCAGACTCCCGTGTGTCGGACGGCCAGGTCGGCCGCAGGCAGCTCAATATCAATCCGATCAGGAATCACCAGGAAATACAAGATCACAAAAGACACCGCGACCAGGAAGGGCAGCGCCCAGCTGCCGGTCTGGGCGATCAGAAAGCCGGCCGTCATCGGGCCGAAGATACCGGCAAAATTCCCCGAGCCGTTCATGACCCCGGAGATGGCGCCGACCAGCCTGGGGTTGAATTCCAGGGGTATCGACCAGTAGCCGCCGCCGGCAATATTGACCAGGAACAGATAGGCCGTAAAACAGGCGACCGACAGCCCGGCCGAAGACACCAGCACCGCGCCGACCAAAAAGGGCGCGCCCAGGGCGATGCACAGCGAGAAGCCGACGCACACCACGGCCAGCAGTTTGCAGGCGTTCCAGCGGTCGGCAATGACGCCGCCCGGAAACTGCAACAGCGTATAGCCGATCAGGAAGGCCGAGAAGATGACGCCAAAGCTGTCCTCCCCCCAGCCCAGGGCTTCCATCATCACCGGTGCGGCGACCGCGATATTGACCCGGTCGAGGTAGTTGATCATGCTACCGGTGGTCAGCAGTCCCACCAGCTTGTAGCGGACCGGCCACGCCATACGCCCTCCTTTGGCCCGGTGCGGGTGGGCCGGATTGTAGCCCACCGCCGGGCTGCGGGCCAGCCGAGCCGGGGAACCGCCCGCCCCCTTTAGCCGTCCGCCGAAAGCCGCTAGCCTGAGACCATGCTGGGCGAAGTACTGGCGCTGACATCAGCGTTCAATCCTGATCCGCCGGGGCCTGACCTACTCGAGCACCTCAGTGGCAGTGGTCTGGGGGCTGATCGTCAGCCTGCCGCTGCTGGCCGCGGTGTTTGCCCTGCATCCCCGGCCGGTCAGTCAGGCGGTCGCGCCCCAGGCTGCGGTGTGGTTCGTGCTGGTCGGCCTGCTCGGGCCGTGCATCGGGCGGGTGTTCAACTTCATCGGTGTTGCCCGGCTGGGGGCGGCCAGAGCCACCCCCCTGGTCAATAGCGCGCCGCTGTTCACCACGCTGCTGGCGGTAGTGTTTTTACACGAGCAGCTCACACTCAGGATCGTCCTCGGCATGCTCAGCATTGTGGCCGGGGTGGGCTTTCTGACCGGACAGCAACGGCCATGAATCTCAAAGACGTCGTGTATCCACTCCTGGCCGCGGTGTGTTACAGCACCAACCCGATTCTGGCCAAGCTGGGCCTGGGTATCAGCAACGAGCCCATCCTCGGCGCCTGCATCGGCATGGTCGCCAGCGCGCTGGTGTATATCGCGTATTTTTTCGGCAG
>JAGWBB010000155.1:5494-6596 GCA_021296095.1 Desulfurellaceae bacterium
GGGAAAAAAAGAGGAGGACAGGCCATGGATCTCGAACAGCTCGAACGTCGGCTGCGCGCGGTTGAAGACATTGAGGCGATCAAGAAACTCAAGGCCAAGTACTGCGCGGCGTGTGATGACCAGTATGATGCGGACGCGATTGCGGCGCTGTTTACCGAAGACGCGGTCTGGGACGGCGGCAACTTCGGCGTCCACCGCGGCCGCGAGGCAATTCGTACATTCTTTCAGGGCGCGGCCGAAATTTTTCCTTTTGCCCTGCACCAGGTCATGAACCCGCTGATCGAGGTGGACGGCGATACCGCCACCGGTCAGTGGTACCTCTTCCAGCCGTGCACCCTGGGCGAGCACAACCAGGCGCTGTGGCTGGCCGCCAAGTACGCCGAGGAGTATGTGCGCAGCGGTCAGGAGTGGCAGTTCAAGAGTCTGAAGGTCAACGCCGAGTTCCTAACCCCATTCGAAGAGGGCTGGGCCAAGAAACCCTTTTTCGGCCAATAGCAGTTCTGGGAGAGCAGACCATGCCGTACATCGAGCGGGAGAAGGGCGTCCGGATTCATTACAATCACTACGGCAAGGGCTTTCCCCTTGTCTTTCTACACGGCTTCTCGGCCAACGCCTGGCTGTGGGCCTTTCAGGCCCCGGTCCTGGCCCACCGCTACCACTGTATTGTGATTGAGGCGCGCGGCCACGGGCTGTCATCCAAGCCGCTCAGCGGCTACTCGATCCAGGACATGGCGGCCGACGATGCTGCGGCCCTGGCCGCCCTGGGGGTGGACCGGGCGATTCTGGTCGGCAATTCCATGGGCGGTATGCGGGCCATGCAGATGAGCCTCGATTACCCCCACCTGGTCGCCGGCAATGTCATCATCAGCAGCGCCACCAATCTGAGTCAGTATGCCGACGCGGACGAATTCATTGACAGCCTGCACGACGACTATCAGGCCGCAGCCAATGATGTTGTAGAACGGTGTTTCTCGAAAAAAACCCGCCGAGAGCGGCCCGAAGTGTGTGAGATGATCACCAACAACTTTCTCAACGAGGCCGGGCTTCCCCGCCGGGTGGTGTTCAGCTGCCTGGAGGACCCCAACGGCGTGTGGCGCTGGGA
>JAGWBB010000156.1:0-1256 GCA_021296095.1 Desulfurellaceae bacterium
CCGCTTGCTGGACGATCTGGACGCCGGCTGGGAATTTTCCCTGGATGAGGAAGCGGCCAAGACCGGACGCTACGAGATCGTCCGCACCGCCGAGCAGCTGCAAGACGTGCTCGACCAGATCCGGGCGGCCAAGACCTACTGCCTGGATACCGAGACGACCGCCCTCAATCCGCTCGATGCCGAGTTGGTCGGGGTCGCCCTGTCGGTCCGCGAAGAACACGCCTGGTATATACCGGTCGGTCATACGGCTGTGGGCGCCGAGTCCCAGCTGCCGCGCCAGACCGTGCTGACCGCCCTGCGCAGCCTGTTTGAGGACGCGTCGCTGTCGCTCATCGGCCAGAACCTCAAATACGACATTCTGGTCCTGGCGCGACACCATGCTGGCCTCGTATCTGCTCGATCCCGCCACCCGGCATAATCTGAACGATCTGGCCTGGGAGCACCTGCACTACAGCATGACCAGCTATGAGGAAGTGACCGACGGAGCCAAAAAGGGCTTTGCCGAGGTAGCGGTTGAGGCGGCGGCCGGCTATTCGGGCGAAGACGCCGATATCACCCTGCGCCTGGCCCAACACCTGTTCCCACGCCTCCACGACGAGGCCATGGAGGAACTGTTCTCCGAGATTGAGCTGCCCCTGGCCCTGGTCCTGGCCCGCATGGAGCTGGCCGGCATTCTGGTCGACCGCGACTTTCTGGCCGGACTGTCGGCCGAGTTCAGCCAGCATCGCGGCCGGCTCGAACACGAAATCTACGAGCTGGCCGGTGAGGAGTTCAACATCGCCTCGCCCCAGCAGCTCCAGCGTATTCTGTTTGACAAGCTGGGCCTGCCGCGCGGCAAAAAAACCAAGACCGGCTCCTCGACCGACTCCTCGGTCCTGGAGGGGCTGGCCGAGCGCTATCCGCTGCCGGCCAAGATCCTGTCCTACCGCGGCTTTGCCAAGCTGCAGAGCACCTATGTGGATGCCCTGCCCAAGCTGATTCGGCCCGATACCGGGCGGATTCATACCTCCTTCAACCAGACCGTCACAGCCACCGGGCGCCTGTCTTCCAGCAATCCGAATCTGCAGAACATCCCGATCCGGAGCGAAGAGGGCCGCCGTATCCGGGCCGCCTTTGTGCCGGCGCCGGGCCACCTGCTGGTGTCGGCCGACTACTCCCAGATCGAGCTGCGGCTGCTGGCCCACCTGAGCCGCGACCCGGTTCTGGTCGAGTCGTTTCGCCGCGGACAAGACGTGCACGCCCGGACGGCGACCGAA
>JAGWBB010000156.1:1263-3742 GCA_021296095.1 Desulfurellaceae bacterium
GACCAGCGGCGTCAGGCCAAGACGATCAATTTCGGGATTATCTACGGCATGGGCGCCCACCGTCTGGGCCGCTCGCTGGGCATTCCGTTCAAGACCGCCCAGGGCTATATCGACCAGTATTTTGCCCGCTACCACGGGATCAAGGGTTATATGGACGGCGTGCTGGACACCGCCCGGGAGCGGGGCTATGTGACCACCCTGCACGGCCGGCGGCGCTACGTGCCGGACCTGCGCAGCACCAACCGTCAGGTCGCCAGTGCCGCCGAACGGGTTGCCATCAACACCCCGATTCAGGGCACGGCCGCCGACCTGATCAAGATCGCCATGGTGGCCATCGACCGCCGGCTGGGTGAGCACGGCTCAGGCACCCGCATGCTGTTGCAGGTGCACGACGAACTGCTGTTCGAGGTGCCCGAGCAGGAAGTCCAGACCGTGACCCGCCACGTCCGTGAAGCCATGGAAGGGGTGGCGGCGCTTGAGGTGCCGCTCGAGGTGGAGATCGGCCAGGGACGCAGCTGGGCGGAGGCGCATTAGGCAGAGCGGCAATCTGACAAGACCGAGCCCGGTCTACCGCTATCTTCGACCGAAAGGAGGCAGGAGTATGGATTACAGCAAATACGAACATCTGGTGATTGAGGTTAAGGACGGCATTGCCCTGCTGACCATCAACCGACCCGAGACGCTGAACTCGACAAACTTCCGTTTGCACTACGAGCTGAGCAAGGTGTGGCTGGATATTGCCGAGGACGATGACACCCGGGTTGCCGTGATTACCGGCGCCGGGCGCGCCTTCTCATCCATCGACAACCTCGAGGTGGTGTCGCAGACGATGAAAGAGGCGCGCGACATCGTCCACAACATGATCAACTGCAACAAGCCGATCATTTCGGCCATTAACGGCGTGGCGGTCGGCGCCGGGCTGGCGGTGGCGCTGATGGCCGACATCAGCATTGCCTCGGAAAAGGCCAAGTTTACCGATGGCCACACCCGGCTGGGCGTGGCGGCCGGCGATCATGCGGCCGCGATCTGGCCCCTGCTGGTCGGCATGGCCAAGGCCAAGTACTACCTTCTGACCTGCGACCTGCTGGATGCCACCGAGGCCGAGCGGATCGGCCTGGTCAGCATGGTTGTGCCCCACGACGAGCTGATGCCAAAGGCGATGGAGGTCGCCACCAAGCTGGCCAACGGCGCCCAGCAGGCGATCCGCTGGACCAAACTGTCCCTGAACCAGTGGCTGCGTAACGCCGCCGCCACCTCGTTCGACTACTCGCTGGCCCTGGAGATGCTGGGTTTCTTCGGCAAAGATGTGGGCGAGGGCCTGGCCTCCCTACAGGAGCGCCGCAGCCCCGTGTTTCCTTCGACCAAGGGCCGCCAGAATACCTGAGCCAATGAACACCGCCCAGACAATCGAACAGATTCTCCGGCTCCGGCTCGAAGCCCTGGACCTCACGGTTGAAGACGAGAGCGCCCTGCACGCCGGTCATGCCGGGGCGGCCTCGGGCGGGGGGCATTACCGGGTGCGCATTGTGTCGCCGCTGTTCAGCGGAAAGAACCGGGTGCAGCGGCACCGCCTGGTCTATGCGGCGCTGGCCGACGAGATGGGCGGGGCGATTCACGCCCTGGCCCTCACCACCCTGACACCGGACGATGTCTGAGCCCTAACACCGGTAATAGGCCCGGTACCACTCCACGAACCGGGCAATGCCCTCGCGCAACGGCGTGGTCGGCCGAAAGCCGACGGCCTGGACCAGATCGTCCACGTCGGCGCAGGTCTCCGGCACGTCGCCGGCCTGGAGCGGCAGGAAGTCTTTTTTTGCCGGGCGTCCCAGGCATTCCTCCAGTACAGCAATAAAGTCGAGCAGCTCGACCGGCTGATTGTTGCCGATGTTATACAGGCGGTAGGGTGCCGCGCTGCTGCCCGGGTCGGGCGCCTGACCGGACCAGTCCGGGTTCGGCCGGGCAACGCTGTCCAGCACCCGGACCACGCCTTCGACGATATCGTCGATGTAGGTGAAATCGCGGCGCATTCGGCCGTTGTTGAAGACCGCTATGGGTTCGCCGGCCAGAATGGCGCGGGTGAACACGAACAGGGCCATATCCGGCCGACCCCACGGACCGTAGACCGTAAAAAACCGCAGGCCGGTCGTCGGCAGGCCGTACACATGGCTGTAGGTATGGGCCATCAGCTCGTTGGCCTTCTTGGACGCCGCGTACAGCGAGACCGGATGATCGACATTGTGGTGGACCGAAAACGGCAGCGTGGTGTTCGCCCCGTACACCGAGCTGCTTGAGGCGTACACCAGGTGGGCGGTCCGGGCCGCCCGGCAGCCCTCGATCACGTTCAGAAAGCCGACCAGGTTGCTCTCAACATAGGCGTGCGGGTCGGTCAGCGAGTGGCGGACGCCGGCCTGGGCGGCCAGGTGGATGACCCGCTCCGGTCGGTGGCGCCGAAAGAGGTCGGCCATGCCCGCCCGGTCGG
>JAGWBB010000156.1:3991-7091 GCA_021296095.1 Desulfurellaceae bacterium
TCCTGTCCGTCTTGCTGGTGCTGCCGGTCTTGCCCATTGTGGGACGCCGGGCGACCGGTCGACAGCTGGCGGATGACCTTGAGATGATAGTCAACCCCGGACCACAGGCTGAACACGACCGAGAGCCACAGAAAATACATCCCGGTCAGATGAAAATTGATGTGCCAATAGGTGTAGTGCAGGATCAGGCTGTGCACGGCAAAGATCTGGCACAGGGTTTTATACTTGCCGAGCGCTTCGGCCTCGACAATCACCCCCGCGCCGGCCGCAATGCCACGCAGCCCGGTGACCGCGATCTCGCGCCCGATCAGCAGCACGACCAGCCAGGCCGGAACCCGTGGAAAACGGTCGAGGCTGAGCAGCATGATCAGGGCGGCCATCATCAGCAGCTTATCGGCCAGGGGGTCGAGCAGTTTACCCAGGGTGCTGGTCCGACCCTGGAGACGGGCGATATAGCCGTCAAAATAGTCGGTCCAGCTGGCCACAAAAAAGATCCAGAACGCCCACACTCCGGCGCTCGGTCCGGGGTCGGTCAGATAGTACATCAGCAATGGGATCAGGGCGATGCGGAACAGGCTCAGCAGGTTGGGCAGGTGTGACACAGACGGCATAACAGCCCCCCACATAAGCAATTTTATGTCCCAGGTCAAATTCCTGTCCCCACCGCCGGTCCGCGCGCCCGCCTTGACTCCGCCGTATCGACATGTCAGCAATGGGCCGGCGCATGGATACGACCGACTATCTGATTATCGGCAGCGGCATCGCCGGCCTCAGTCTGGCCCTCAAAGCGGCCGCCCACAGTTCGGTCACGATTGTCACCAAAGACCGCCTTCCGGAGAGCAACAGCGCCTACGCCCAGGGCGGCATCGCCTCGGTCTGGAGCGCCGACGATTCCTTTGAGGCTCACACCCGCGATACCCTCAAAGCCGGGGTCGGGATCTGTCATCCCCAGGTGGTCGAGACCGTCGTCCGCGAGGGGCCGGAACGGATTCGGGAACTGATTGCGCTGGGTACCAACTTTTCGCGTCGGAGCGACAACGGCGGGAAAGCTCTCGGTGATGACCGATCTTCATCCAGGAAGAAATCACCGCTATCTTTCGAGGCCGAGGAGTACGACCTGGGCCTTGAGGGCGGCCATTCGTACCGGCGCATCCTGCACGCGGCCGATGCCACCGGCCAGGAGATTATCCGAGCCCTGGTCGACGCCGTCCGTGGCCAGCCCAATATCCGCATTCTTGAGAACCACATGGGGGTCGATCTGCTGACCGCGGACGGCCTGGCTGGCACCGAATGCTGGGGAGCCTATGTGCTCGATCTGGAGACCAACCAGGTGGCGACCTTTACCGCCCGGGTCACCGTGCTGTGCACCGGCGGGGCGGGCAAGGTCTACCTGTACACCAGCAACCCCGATGTGGCGACCGGCGACGGAGTGGCGATGGCCTATCGGGCCGGCGCGCCGGTCGCCAACCTCGAATTTTTTCAGTTTCACCCGACCTGTCTGTTTCATCCCCAGGCCAAGTCGTTTCTGATTTCCGAAGCCCTGCGCGGCGAGGGGGCGGTGCTGTGCCGCCCGGACGGGACGGCCTTCATGGCCGAGTATGACGAGCGGGCCGAGCTGGCGCCCCGCGACGTGGTGGCCCGGGCGATTGACCGCGAAATGAAGACCCACGGCTTTGCGTCGGTCTTCCTCGATATCAGCCATCGCAGCGCGGATTTCCTGCGCCAGCGCTTTCCGGTCATCTCCCAACGCTGTCTGGAGCACGGGATTGATCTGACCCGCGAGCCGATTCCGGTCGTTCCTGCGGCCCACTATATGTGTGGCGGGGTGGTCATCGACCTGCACGGCGCGACCGCCATCCGGCGTCTGTACGCGGCCGGCGAGGTCAGCATGTCGGGTCTGCACGGGGCCAACCGGCTGGCGTCCAACTCGCTGCTCGAAGCCGTGGTGTTTGCCCACCGGGTGTTTGTCCACGCCCGGGAATTTCTGGCCACCGACCGTCGGCCGAGCCCGGCCTTTGCCGACTGGAACCCGGGTCAGGCGGTCGATAGCGATGAAATGGTCGTGGTGACCCAGACCTGGGAGGAGATCCGCCGCCTGATGTGGAACTACGTCGGCATCGTGCGCAGCGACCGACGGCTGGCCCGCGCCCAGCGTCGGATCGGCCTGATTCAGGACGAGATTCGGGACTACTACTGGAACTTCCTGGTGACCGGCGATGTGCTGGAGCTGCGCAACCTGGCCACCGTGGCCGAGCTGATTATCCGCTGCGCCCGGCTGCGCCGTGAGAGCCGCGGCCTGCACGCTACCCTGGACTATCCGCACGCCGCCGACCTCGTCTGGCAGCGGGATACGGTCGTGCGCCTGGCCGCCCCACATGGCGGCGCGAGGCAGGACACGCGCGTGGCGTTATAGCCCTCCCAACACGCGACCAGATTCAATCCTTCAGCGGTCCAGCTCAAACAGGGCCAATTGGCTGCCCTTGGGGCGCTCGCCGAGCGGGACCGGGTAGCGATCGGTAAAGCAGGCGTCACAGAAGCCGGCCTGGGACTGGGACTCTTGGAGGGCAACGTACAGGCCGTCCTGGCTCAGATACGACAGGCTGTCGGCCGTGATATAGCGACGAATCGCTTCAACGTCCTGGTTGGCGGCGATCAGCTCGCCCCGCTTGGGCGTATCAACGCCGTAGTAGCACGGGCCGACCGTCGGCGGGGAGCTGATCCGCATATGGACCTCGCGCGCGCCGGCGCTGCGGATCATAGTGATGATCTTGCGGCTGGTCGTGCCCCTGACAATCGAGTCGTCAACCACAACCACCCGCTTGTCGCGCAGGACATCGGCCTGGGCGTTGAGCTTGATCTTGACGCCAAAGTGGCGGATGGCGTCGCGGGGCTCGATGAAGGTGCGGCCGACATAGTGATTGCGGATCAGACCCATCTCGAACGGCAGGCCCGCCTGCTGGGCGTAGCCGAGCGCCGGCGGCACCCCGGAGTCGGGGACGGGGATGACGATATCGGCCTCGACCGGGGCTTCGCGGGCGAGCTGGCGACCGAAGGCCTGGCGGACCTGGTAGACGTTCTTGCCGTACAGTTTGCTGTCGGG
>JAGWBB010000157.1:0-1908 GCA_021296095.1 Desulfurellaceae bacterium
ACGGAAACATGGCGATAAAATAGTCAAAGCCCAGCGCCTGAAATCCGCGCAGGGTCTCGGCCACCTGCTCGGGCGTGCCTGCGGTGCGTATCTTGCGGCCGGCTCTGATGACATCAGCCGTGCCCAGGACTTTTTCCAGCTCCGCCCCCCGGGTTCTGAGTTCGGCCTCGTCATCGACCACGCAGCACAGGATGAACAGCGATTTTTCGATGCTGGCGTAGTCGCGCCCGACCGCGTCGCAGTGACGGCGCAGCACGTCCATCTTTTTCCGCATTGCCTCAACCGGCACGCCGGGCATGGCGTTCCAGCCGTCGGCGTAACGGGCCACCATGCGCAGCAGCTTTTTCTCGCCCATGCCGCCAATCCAGGTCTTGAGCGGACGCTGGACCGGCTTGGGCGCGCACACCGCCCGCTCAAGCCGGTAGTGTTTGCCCTCAAACGAGGCGCGCTGCTGGGTCCATAACAGCTGGATGAGCTGAACGGCTTCTTCGAGCTGGGCCAGTCGGGTGCCGATTGACGGAAACGGAATGCCGTAGGCCCGATACTCCATCTCCTTCCAGCCCGCGCCAATGCCGAACTCCAGACGGCCGTTGCTCAGATGGTCGAAGCTGGCCGCGACCTTGGCCAGGATGCTCGGCAGACGGTAGGAGTTGCAGCTGACCAGGGTGCCTAAGCGCAGGCGGGTGGTGACCGGCGCCAGGGCGCTCAGCAGGGTCCAGGCGTCCATGCAGTTGCGCTGCTCGGACTGGGCATCCCAGAACAGATGGTCGGATGCCCACAGGGCGTCAAAACCGAGCCGTTCGGCGTCGGTGGCCAGGCCCGCAACCTCTTGGTACGAAAATCCAAACTGGGGTTCGATCTGAATCCCAAAGCGTGTCATGCGCCGATCCTTTCCAGGTGTTTGGGCGGCCGCCCGGCCGGGCCAGCCGCCGTCGAGGCCGGCGACGCCGATTGCCGTCGCGCCCAGGCCGGCGAGAAACCGGCGTCGGTCCAAGGGCCGGCCAGACTCCGGTGCTCGTCTCTTCCCCACACGCTCTCCCATGTTTAGTGCTGCGGCGCCTCGGCCACGATGGTCTTGACCACGTCCAAAAAAACGTGGTTCACCTGCCGTACCCGAAAGCCGGCCCGCTGCACGTTGCTGACGGTATCGCGGTTGACCTCGGGTCCAAGGCGCTTTGAGACCTTGTTCATCACATTGAGCAGCACATTGAACGGGAAATAGCGGCTGCCGGTGTGCTCGAACATGCGCAGCTCGCCGCCGGGCTTGAGCACCCGCCTGAGCGTCTCCAGCCCTTTGACCGGGTTGGGCACCGAGCAGAAGGTGCACGAGGTGAACACCTGATCGAAGCTGGCGTCGGGAAACGGCAGGTCGTGCACGTCCATCTCGTGGAGTTCTATTGTGCCCGGATACCGATCCACCCGGGCTTTGGCCCGCTCCAGCATTTTGGCGCTGATATCAATGCCGACAATATCCTGCTTGGGCGGGAAGAACGGAATGTCGAGCCCCGTGCCGACCGCCAGAAACAGGATCTTGCCGTGCATGGCAGAGAAGAACTCCCGCTTGACCGGCCCCCAGCGCTTCTCCGGCCCGTATGAATTCATGAAGTCGAAGCTGGCGGCGGCATTATCCCACTTGTGTTTTGTTACGAGGTCCATGATTGCTCTCCGTGTAAGACGGCGTTGCCAATCCATACCAGGACGGTCACGCCAAGCCCGATAAGCGCGCCACGAGCGCTGACCGTTCCTGCGCTCAGGGGCTGCATGGCCGCCGCCATGCCGACCAGCATGCCCGACAGCATGCCGCTCAGCATGCTGGGGATCATCACCTCATGGGCGCCAAACAGGGGCGTAAAGACAATCGGGCTGAGCAGGGAGACCAGCATGCCCAGGGCCATGCCGACCAGCATG
>JAGWBB010000157.1:2230-3970 GCA_021296095.1 Desulfurellaceae bacterium
ATGGGAAAAAACAGCCAACGCAGACGCCGGGGCTTTCGCACCAGACCCAAGGGCCGGGTGGTCGATCCCCAGGCCCTGGCCGAGGTCCGAAGCCTGCTCGGCGATGAGCCCCGCCGACGCGACCTGCTGATTGAGCATCTGCACAAGATTCAGGACCGCTACGGCCATCTGTCGGCCGCTCATCTGGTCGCCCTGGCCGACGAGATGAAAATGGCGCCGGTCGAGGTCTACGAGGTCGCCAGCTTTTATCATCACTTCGACGTGGTCAAAGAAGATGACACGCCGCCGCCAGCGCTGACCGTCCGGGTGTGCGATTCGGTCAGCTGTGAGCTGGCCGGCGCCCAGGCCCTGCTGGCGTCTCTGCAAAACAGCCTAGGAGAGAACGTCCGGGTTCAGCGCGTGCCGTGCGTCGGCCGCTGCGAGGCCGCCCCGGCCGTTATTGTCGGCCAGAACCCGATCACGCAGGCCACACCGGACCGCGTGCAGCAGGCCGTCAGCCGGCGGGCCACAGCCTGTCCCGCCCCGAGCACGGTCGTTGATTATGGGGCGTATCAAAAAGACGGCGGCTATCGGCTGCTGCGCGCCTGTGTGCAGGGCGAACGCGAGCCCGAGTCGGTTATCCAGGCTCTGGAAGACGCCGGGCTGCGCGGCCTTGGCGGGGCGGGTTTTCCGGCCGGTCGCAAGTGGCGCATCGTCCGCGACTTCCCGGCCCCGCGGCTGTTGGCGGTCAATATCGACGAGGGCGAACCGGGCACGTTCAAGGACCGCTACTACATGGAACGCGACCCCCACCGCTTTCTGGAGGGGATGCTGATCGCCTGCTGGGCGGTCGGCATTGACGAGGTCTACATCTATATCCGCGACGAGTACCCGGCCTGCATCCAGATCATCAAAGACAGTATCGCCGCCCTGCAAGCCGACCCGCCCGGCCCCCTGCCCCGCATTCATGTCCGGCGCGGCGCGGGCGCCTACATTTGCGGCGAAGAGTCGGGCATGATCGAATCCATTGAGGGCAAACGCGGTATGCCGCGGCTGCGGCCGCCGTATGTGGCCGAGGTCGGGCTGTTTGGACGACCGACCCTGGAGCATAATTTTGAGACGCTGTTCTGGGTGCGCGAGATTGTCGAAAAAGGCCCGGACTGGTTTGCCGGCCAGGGGCGAAACGGCCGCAAGGGGCTGCGCTCCTTCTCGGTCAGCGGGCGGGTCAGTAAGCCCGGCGTCCATCTGGCGCCGGCCGGCATCACTCTGCGTGAGCTGATCGCCGAGTACTGCGGCGGCATGCTGCCCGGCCACGAGCTGTACGGCTACTTCCCGGGCGGGGCCTCGGGTGGCATTCTGCCCGCCTCGCTGGCCGACGAGCCGCTCGATTTCGACACCCTCCAGCCCCACGGCAGTTTCATCGGTTCGGCCGCCATCATCGTCCTGTCGGATAAGGACAGCGCCAAGGCCGCAGCCCTCAACGCCATGCGCTTCTTTTCCCACGAGTCGTGCGGCAAGTGTACGCCGTGCCGGGTGGGGACGGCAAAAGCGGCCGGGCTGATGGCGAAGGATCGCTGGGACACCGGCCTGCTGGAAGACCTCGCCCAGGTCATGGGCGACGCGTCCATCTGCGGGCTGGGTCAGGCCGCGCCCAATCCTCTGCGCAGCGTGATCAAATACTTTCCACAGGAGCTTTCCTAATGGCTGGTGCATCTCCCAACGGCTCTCAGGCCGGACTGACCACCTTCAGCCTGGACGGGC
>JAGWBB010000157.1:4286-7345 GCA_021296095.1 Desulfurellaceae bacterium
TCAGCCGGCCCAGGACGTGTCCCACCCGGCTATTGCGGTCAATCTCGACGCCTGCATCCAGTGTACCCGCTGCCAGCGCGCCTGCCGCGAGGAACAGGTCAACGACGTGATCGGCTATGCCCGACGCGGCAGCCAGGCCGAAATTGTCTTTGATATTGGCGATCCCATGGGCCACAGCTCGTGCGTCGGCTGCGGCGAGTGCGTTCAGGCCTGTCCGACCGGCGCGCTGATGCCGGCGGGCGAGGTGGGACTGACCGAGCCGGACAAGACCGTAGACTCGGTGTGTCCCTACTGCGGGGTGGGCTGTCTGCTGACCTACCACGTCAAGGACAACACCATTCTGTACGTCACCGGCCGGGACGGACCGGCCAACCACGGACGGCTGTGCGTCAAAGGCCGCTTTGGCTTCGACTATGTGACCCACCCCCACCGTCTGACACAACCCCTGATCCGCAAGCCCGGTGTGCCCAAGTCGGCCGAGGTCGACTTCGATCCGTCCCGCTGGCAAGACATCTTCCGTGAGGCCGACTGGGACGAAGCCCTGGACCTCGCTGCCACCGGCCTGAAAAAAATCCGTGACGCACGCGGCGGCCGGGCTCTGGCCGGCTTTGGCTCGGCCAAGGGCAGCAACGAGGAGGCGTATCTGTTTCAGAAGCTGGTCCGGACCGGCTTCGGTACCAATAATGTCGACCACTGCACCCGCCTGTGCCACGCCTCGTCGGTGGCCGCCCTGCTCGAAGGCATCGGCTCGGCCGCGGTCTCCAATCAGGTCGAGGACGTGGCCGAGGCCGAGGTGATTGTCATCATCGGCTCGAATACGCCCGAAAACCATCCGGTGGCCGCCACCTTCATGAAAAACGCGGCCAAGGCCGGAAAAACCCTGATCGTCATGGACCCGCGGCGCACCGAACTGGCCCGCCATGCCAGCTATTATCTCCAGTTCAAGCCCGACACCGACGTGGCGCTGCTGAACGCCATGATCTACACCATCATCGAAGAGGACTTGGTCAACACCGCGTTTGTCGAACAGCGGACCGAAGACTTTGCCTTGATTCGCCACAACGTGGCCGGCTTCAGCCCCGAGGAGATGGCTCCCGTCTGCGGCATTGAGGCGGCACGCATTCGGGAGGTGGCCCGCCGCTATGCCAGCGCCTCGGGTTCGATGATCTTCTGGGGCATGGGCATCTCGCAGCATATTCACGGCACCGATAACGCCCGGTGTCTGATCGCCCTGGCCCTGATGACCGGTCAGGTCGGCCGGCCGGGGACCGGTCTGCATCCGCTGCGCGGCCAGAACAACGTGCAGGGCGCGTCTGATGCGGGTCTGGTCCCGATGGTCTTTCCCGACTATCAGCGGGTCGACAACGACGACGCCCACGAGCGGTTCGAGGCGCTGTGGCACACCACGCTGGACGATAAACCGGGCCTGACGGTCGTCGAGATCATGAACGCGATTCTGGATGGCAGCCTCCACGGCATGTACATCATGGGCGAAAATCCGGCCATGTCCGACCCCAACCTGCACCACGCCCGCCAGGCTCTGGCCGGGCTGGATCATCTGGTGGTCCAAGACCTGTTTCTGACCGAAACCGCCTTTTTTGCCGACGTGGTGCTGCCGGCCTCGGCCTTTCCCGAAAAAACCGGCACGTTCACCAATACGGACCGTCGGGTGCAGCTGGGGCGGCGGGCGCTCGACCCGCCGGGCAACGCCCGCCAGGATCTGGACATCATCCAGGCCATCGCCCGGCGGCTGGGTCTGGACTGGCACTACGCCGATGCCGAGAGCGTGTTTGTCGAGATGCGCCAGGCCATGGCCAGCATCGGCGGGATCAGCTGGCAGCGCCTGGAGCGCGACAGCTCGGTCACCTACCCCTGCACCAGTGAGGACGACCCGGGCCAGCCGGTCGTTTTCCAAGCCGACTTTCCCACCCCCAGCGGCCGGGGCCGCTTTGTGCCGGCCCGGCTGATCAGCGCCGATGAGCTGCCGGACAAGGACTTCCCCTACGTCTTGATCACCGGCCGGCAGCTCGAACACTGGCATACCGGCGCCATGACCCGCCGCTCGCGGGTGTTGGACGCGATTGAGCCCCAGCCGGTGATCAATATCCATCCCGAGGACTTGGCAGGCATCGGCGGCACGGAGGGCGACCTGCTCAGAGTCGTCTCGCGCCGCGGCGAGCTGATCGCCTACGCCCGGGCCGACAGCAGCATGCAGCGGGAGGAGATTTTCATTCCGTTCTGCTACCAGGAGGCTGCGGCCAACCTGCTGACCAACGAAGCCCTCGACCCCTACGGCAAGATCCCCGAGTTCAAGTACTGCGCGGTGCAGGTCGAGGTGGCCCGGGGCGCTGAGGCCTAGGATACGGGGCAGCCGCCCCGAGCCGGAGCAAAAACCCCCTTATATACGTGTGATGCATATTCCCAGGAACCTACGCTCGCCTGCCGGGCGCTGACCGTCGGACCGGGAAGCCCCCCCCTGCTGCGCAGGACTCCTCCGAGGAGGGGATGGGGGCGGTTCCCCTCCGAGGAGGGGTGGCCGAAGGGCCGGGGTGGGTGCCTTCTCGGCCGGTGGATAACGCAATATGCATCACACGTTTTATGGGGAAGACGCAGAGACAGGAAAACGGTCCATGCCAGCCCGTCGCGCCCTGCCGCCATTCCGGCGGAAGCCGGAATCCAGACCCTTCGACTTCGTTCCGCTACGCTCAGGGCCAACGGGAAGCCGTCTGTGCTGAGCGTAGCCTGGTAGGGCGGAGTCGAAGCATGGGGCCGGTCCACGTCCGGCCGGGCGAGAGCGTCACGGTATCTACCCTGTGCCGAGCTTCTTCGTTATGCTTCTGCCTCTACTGCCCGCTGAGGCGCGGGCACGTATCTTGTCATGCACGATTTTGGACATGCGTTTCGCCTGGCTTGGGGACTGATTGCCGGGGCCGACCCGATGCTGCTTGAAATTGCCGGCTTGTCCCTCCAGGTCAGTCTGACGGCCGTCCTGATCGCGTGCGGGCTGGGTCTGCCAATCGGGGCCGGTCTGGCCACCGGTCGCTTCCCGGGTCGCGGCG
>JAGWBB010000157.1:7734-8552 GCA_021296095.1 Desulfurellaceae bacterium
ACCCCTGGCCCTGGCCCTCGGACTCATCCTGATCACGCTGGCCCTGGCGGTCAACCTGGCGGTGGCGGTCTTGCGCGGGACGGCCAACAGGTGGGCGTATGGCTAGTCCGAAGGAGGCCGAGGCTCCTCCCCTCACAGGTGCTTCATCCTCTCTGCCTGACTCCACAGGGCAGGCGACACTGCATTTGCTGCCGCTGCGGGCGAGCCGTCTGGTGTATGGCGTGAACGGAACCGCGCTGATCAGAGGGATCGACCTGAGGCTGGAAGCCGGTCCCCGCACCGTGATCATGGGAGCTAACGGCGCGGGCAAAAGCCTGCTGTTGCGGCTCTTGCACGGGCTGCTGCAACCGACCTCGGGCACGATTGCGTGGGNNNNCGGGCTGGGGGGTGGCCGTGCGACGGCGTCAGGCCATGGTCTTTCAACGCCCGGTGCTGCTGCGCCGCTCGGTCAGGGCCAATCTGCGTTTTGCCCTGGAGCTGCGACCGGCTCCGTCCAAGGACCGCTCCCAGCGCTTGGCCCGGCTGCTTGAGCTGGCCGGTCTGTCCGCTGTCGCCAGCCGCCCGGCCCGGGTACTGTCGGCCGGTGAGCAGCAGCGGCTGGCCCTGGTCCGAGCCCTCAGCCTGGAGCCGGAGGTGTTGCTGCTCGATGAGCCGACCGCCAGTCTCGACCCGGCTGCGGTGGCCGCCATAGAAAACCTGATCCACACCGCGGACAGCCGGGGAGCCAAAATCGTGCTTGTCACCCACGATATCGGCCAAGCCCGGCGGATTGCCGACGAGGTCGTGTTTGTTCACCACGGCCGGATTGCCGAGCATAC
>JAGWBB010000158.1 GCA_021296095.1 Desulfurellaceae bacterium
CGGCAATGTCCTGATGTCCGGTCTGGGCCGAGCCGTCCAGCCACTGACAGCCGGTCGAAAACAGGCCCCACAGCAGCACGCAGTGACAGGCGAGCAGGTGCCGGCCGCGGCCCGGAGCGCCTCCCCGTGGGCGTCCGCCCCGCTGCATCCCCCGGTGGGACCTCACAGCATCACATCCCCACCGTTAGGGCTGAGGCACTGACCGACAAAATGCCGCGACTCGTCCGAGGCCAGAAACACATAGGTCGGGGCGATTTCGTCCACCGTGGCCAGCCGACCCTTGGGAATGGCGGCTCGAATCGCCTCGATCGCCTCTTTTTTAAGACCCTCGACCAGAGGGGTGTGGGTGGCACCCGGTGCCACACAGTTGGCGTTGATATTGCGCGTACCGATTTCGTGCGACAGCGAGCGGGTAAAGGCGATGATGGCGGCTTTGGCCGCACAGTAATGGCTGAGTCCCGGTGCGCCCTTATAGGCCAGTTGGGAGGCGGTGCTGATAATCCTGCCGGAGTTCTGCCGATACATCAGGGGCAGCACCAGACGGGTGCACAGAAAGACGCTGCGCAGGTTGACGGCCAGCATCTCATCCCACATGGCGACCGACATCTGCTCGACCAGGCTGGCCGTGCCGATCCCGGCATTATTGACCAGGATATCGATCCGTCCGTAGGTCTGGACGCTGGTGTCGATCAGACCCTGGACCTGCTCTTCCTGGGACACGTCGGCGCGGACGGCGATCACCCGCCGGCCTGTGGCGGCAATCTCCTCCTGGACGTGGGTGACGTTTTGCAGCTGGCTGCCGTCGGGGTAGTTGAGGACCAGGTCGGCGCCCTGCTCGGCAAAGGCCAGGGCGACCGTCTTGCCGATGCCGCTGCTGGAGCCGGTGACCAGGGCGATCTTGTTGTCGAGCTTGCCCATCGTATCTCTCTCCTCAGGCCGCCCGCTTCTTGACCCCATTGGCGGCCCAGTTGTCCGGCAGGCTGGGCGGCGTGGGCGGCTCCAGACCGGTCTCGTGTTTGCAGCGGGCCAGCAGCTCGGACAGCGGCGGACCGAAGTCAAAGGTGGGGCGCTCGCCCCGCTCCTCGGCCAGCTGTTCACGCAGCCGACGGCTGGCGTCCTGATCGACCTGGCCGGTGTCCGGGTCAAGCACGACCCCGTAGTCGCGCCGCGCCTTGTCAGCCGACACCAGCTCCCGGGCCACATCGCTGCGGACCTTCTCGGCCTCGCGCTGCAGCGGGTCTCCCCAGCCGCCGGCGCCGGCCGTCTGATAGATCAGCTGGTCGCCCGGCTCGACCTTGATCTGGTCGCACTTGGAGGGCAGGACCTCCCGGCTGCCGTCGGTCCGAATCAGAATCTTGGTCGACCGCATGCCCGGCTTGCCGCCCAGGATGCCCCACGGCGGGGTCAGCCAGCGGTCGTCGTGAATGGCGATCTCGCCGGGTTCCAGAAAGGTATACCATTTGTCGATGCCGTTGCCGCCGCGGTGCAGGCCGGCGCCGCCGGAATCCATCACCGAGGCGTAGCGATCCACCCGCAGCGGGCAGTAGCTCTCCAGATACTCGGTCGGGATATTGGTGAACAGCGGCCACCACGAGTGACCGTCGATGCCGTCACCGACCGGCCGGCCCGGAATGCCGCCATAGCTGATCTCCATGATGAAGAAGAACTCCCCGTTTTTGTCGGTGCCGCTGTACAACAGGTGGGGGCTGGTGCCGTAGCCGGCGGCCGTGGTCAGCTCGGGACTCTTCTGGCCTAGGCAGCCGCCCATGACATCGAACAGCCGGGCCAGGGCGTGGGTGCGGCAGCCGAGCGGCGCCGGGAACTTGGGATGCAGCAGGCAGCCGTCGGGCAGCCGCGATTCGATCAGGTCGTAGAAGCCGTCGTTAAACAGAATCTGGGGGTCGTAGACCATGATCAGGTAGACGCCGATGAACATCTTGAACATGCCCTCGTTCAGGTAGAAGTTGATCGGCCCGGCCGCCTGCGGGTCGGTGCCGGTCCAGTCGAAGACGGCCTTGTCCCCCTCGCGCCAGATGGTGAGTTTCATTTTGAACGGACCGTTGCCCAGCCCGTCGTCGTCCACATAGTCCTCGAAGGACTGCGGCTCGGTCGAGATGTTACGCTCGATAAGCGTCTGCATGGCCCGCCGGGTGCGGTCGAGCAGGGCCTGACAGGCGGCCAGATAGGTGTCGCGGCCGAACCGCTCGCACAGTTCCTTGATCCGCTGCTCGGCGGTTTTGCAGCCGGCCACGATTCCCATCAGATCCGAGCGGTTCATGACCGGGATGCGGACGTTGTTGAGGATCAGGTTCAGGATGTCCTCGTTCAGCTCGCCCTTCTCGAACAGTTTGACCGGCGGGATGCGCAGCCCCTCGCCAAAGATCGACGTGGCGTTGGTCGGAAAGGAGCCGGGCAGGGGACCGCCGACATCCATCTGGTGACCGAACATCGAGGTCCAGCCGATCAGTTCATCGCCGTCAAAGACCGGGACGAGGATCAGAAAATCGTTGATGTGCGAGATCGCGCCGCCGCACAGATACGGGTCGTTGAGCAGGATGACATCGCCGGGGTAGATCGGACGGTCGAAGCTGTCCATCATCTCCCGGATATACGAGCCGAACTGACCGACGACCATCCGGCCGTTGGGATCGCAGATCATCGGAAACTCGTCGTGCTGCTCCCGAATGACCGGCGACATGGCGGTGCGGTACAGCACTGCGTCCATCTCGTAGCGGTAGTTCTTGAGCGCGCTCTCAATAATATCGAGGGTGACCGGATCGACCTCCAGGTCTGGAATTGTTGCGATGGTAACGTCGCGCATAAAACTACTCCTCTTGTGTGGCGGTCCTGTTCAGCTAGCAGATACGGCGCGCCAAGAAAAGGAAACGCCGTCCGGTGGGGCGCAGAACTCCCGCAGGCTTTCTC
>JAGWBB010000159.1 GCA_021296095.1 Desulfurellaceae bacterium
CGCCGAAGGCGGTCATACCGAAGTCGTCAAAGCCTTGATGGAGGCCGGGGCGGACACTGCGGTCAAAGACCGCCGGGGCAATACCGCCCTGCACTGGGCTGCCGGAGAGGGCCACCTGGAGACCGCCACGGCCATGATCGAGGGGGGAGTGGAGGTTGATCCCGAGAATACCAGCGGCTATACGCCCATGTTGTCGGCCTGGCAGTACCAGCGCCAGGATGTTGTTGATTACCTGATTGCCAACGGCGCAGAAGACCGTCGCCGCAAAGACTAGCCGCCCATGCTCGCCCGGTATGTCTAAAGGATATAACATGATACCGTCCAGCCCGCACAGGCGCCCCCAGCAGCCCTGTCAGGCCCGAAAATGGTCCGTATTGACGGCCATCCAACTCAAGGTAAACCACGAATTTTTGGCATCTAATTTGCTCTTTTCATAGTACACAACTCTGCACATCAACAGGCCCGAGGTGGGGCGTGGAAACGGGGGTGATCCTATGGAAAAAGCGGTGTCCCAAACAGCGGCGAATGCATATACGCTTGGGGAAGCTTCATGCGCAATTCTGCCCGAACAGTTCTGGGCTCCGGCCCACAGGCTGGAGAGCGGAGAACTCGCGCTGATGCGGGCGGTCCTCGAGGACGCCATCACATGTTTGCAGAAGCAAGGTCTGAAGAGCAGCCGACGAGCCCAGCGCCTGGCCAGAGAAGCCGAAGAATGGATTTTTTCGGACGAAGCGAGCTGGCCCTTTTCCTTTGTCAATATCTGCGCGGCCTTGGGGCTGGAGCCGGGGTATATTCGCCGGGAACTGAAACGCTGGTGTAAACAGGTCGGATATCAGCGCCAACTCCTGGCCCGGCCATGTTCGTCCACCGACACTCCAGACCGGTCGCTTGTCGCGGTCCGGACGAGGAATCGACATGCAAGTCGGCATGATTGGCCTGGGACGCATGGGAGCAAACCTGGTTCGCAGACTCCTGCTGGGCGGGCACGAGTGTGTAGTCTACGATCAGGAGTCTGGCAGGATAGGCCAGCTGCTTGATGAGGGAGCGCGCGGAGCGAGCGCTGTCAGCGACCTGCTCCAACACCTCAGCCCGCCCCGTGTCGTGTGGCTCATGCTGCCGGCCGGTTCGGTCACCGAAGAGCTTGTGTCGGTCGTGGCTGAGGGCTTGGCGGCCGGAGACATCATCATTGACGGGGGGAACAGCTATTTCAAAGACGATATTCGGCGCGCTCAGGCTCTACAGCCAAAGGGGATTCACTATCTTGATGTGGGCACCAGCGGCGGGGTGTGGGGCCTGGAGCGCGGCTATTGCCTGATGATCGGTGGGCCTGAGGCTGTTGTCCGGCAGCTTGAGCCGATCTTTCGCAGCCTTGCCCCGGGACGGGACCAGGCAGCCCCCACGCCAGGCCGAACCTCGGGCGGAACCGCCGAGCATGGCTATGTGTACTGCGGACCGACCGGGGCCGGCCACTTTGTGAAAATGATCCACAACGGGATTGAATACGGGCTGATGCAAGCCTATGCCGAGGGTTTTGATATTCTGCGCAGCGCCAATCAGCCCGGCCTGCCCGAAGACTACCGCTACGAGTTCAATCTGGCCGATATTGCCGAGGTCTGGCGCCGTGGCAGCGTGGTCTCTTCGTGGCTGCTCGACCTGACGGCGACGGCGCTGGCCGAGAGTCCCGAGCTTGAGGCCTATAGCGGGCTTGTCGAAGACTCGGGCGAGGGACGCTGGACGGTGATGACCGCAGTTGAGGAAGCCGTGCCGGCCCAGGTCTTGTCCGCGGCTCTGTCCGCCCGCTTCCGATCTCGCCGCAGCCCGACGTTTGCCGACAAGCTGCTGTCGGCCATGCGCCGGAAGTTTGGCGGCCACGACGAGGGGAAACCGAAAACCTGAGCAGCCGACTCAATCACTGCACGGAATCGGGACTCTGCCCCTCAACTCCAGCTGCCTCAATAATCACAAAATTCTGGCTTGCCTCCTGCCACTCGACCGTCACCGTTGTGTCCGGCTCGGGGAAGTCAGGCAGATCGTACACGCCACTCGCGCCGGTCAGGAAGGTCTCGCCCAGGGTGGTAACGGTGAACGTTGCCCGCCCCAGCTCTTTGCCGTCGGCCAAGGCCCGCACTGTGTGCTCGCCGTCGCCGAATGCGTTCCAGTTCAGCCGCAGTCCGAAGCCGGTGTTGCTGTCGTCGCATCGCTCCGCCGTGTCCTCCCGACTCGCGCCATAGGCGGCTGCAAAGGTCGCCGTGCCGTCAATCTCGATCTCCACCTGCTCGGCCCCACATACCCAGCCTGACACGAGGCCGATCCCGCTCTGGAACGAGCCGGCAAGAGGATTTTCCAGCGCGCCGGGCAGCTCGCTCTTGACGGGTGGATCGCTCTGGGTGGGCTCACTCTCCTCCGAGGGCTCAGTCTCGGTTTCGGGCTCAGTCTCGGCAGGGGGTGAAACCGGGACAATCACAAAGTTCTGCAACGCCTGTTGCCATACGAGCCGTATCTGCCGACCCGTATCGGGAAAGTCGCTCAGCAGGTAGTCGCCCTGTCCGCCTGTCAGGAACTCCACGCCGAACGTTGTCACGCTCAAGGTGGCCGTGCCGAACTCCAGCCCATCGGCCAGGACCCGCACGGTATGCTTGCCGTCGCCAAGCAGGTTCCAGTTCATCCCCAGGACGAAGCCGTTATTGCGGTCGCCGCAGGGCTCAAGGCTGTCCTCCCGGTCGGTGCCGTAGGGAACGCTCAGGACGGCCTCGCCGTCAATCTCCAGCTCGATCTGCTCGGCCTCACACACCCAGCCCGAGATGAACCCGATACCGCTGCGGAAGGTCTCAGACCCCGGGATATCCAGGGCGCCAACGACGAAGTTGACGACGAGTGTGTACTGTCCGGTCGTGGCGCCATAGCCCCGCACCGCTACCTCATACATCCCGGCGGCGACAGGGGCGACCAGCAAGAAATTCTGGTCGTCGCCGCTATCGTCGTCTCTGGCTATCTCCTCACCCGCCTGCCACAGGGTCCCGACGGTGTCCATATTGCCGGTTGTCTCGACCGTCAGCGTTCCGGCTTGGGGTACGGCAATCCGGAAGTAATCGACATCGCC
>JAGWBB010000160.1:0-488 GCA_021296095.1 Desulfurellaceae bacterium
GAACTGGCAGCAGGCATCCCTTGATCTGAGTCCTTTCGTCGGAGAGCAAATAAGGCTCGCCTTCAACCTGTGGTCCGATGCGGCTCAGACGGCCGACGGCTGGACCATCGACGACGTGGCCGTGTTCTCGTCCGATTTCGATACCCCACCCCTACCGCCTCAAGCGCGTCTGGAGAACCCCGCCGTGGGCTCGTTCCAGAGCGGGATTGGGATCATCTCGGGCTGGGCGTGTGAAGCGCAAGAGATTGTCATCGAACTGGCCGGCACTCCGGTACCGGCGGCCTACGGGACGCCCCGGGGCGATACCCAGGGGGAGTGTGGGGATAGCAACAACGGCTTCAGCCTGCTGGTCAACTGGAACAATCTGGGACCGGGCGAGCATCCGGTGCGGGCGCTGGTCGATGGGGTGGAGTTTGCCCGGACGACGGTGCGGGTGACGACCCTTGGGAGTGACTTCCTGAAGGATGTGCGCCGGACGGTTGTCGTCC
>JAGWBB010000160.1:612-1764 GCA_021296095.1 Desulfurellaceae bacterium
CAGAGCGGCGTTGGAGTCATCTCGGGGTGGGCGTGTGAAGCTGAGGAGATCGTCATTGAGCTGGCTGGGACGCCGGTGCTGGCAGCGTATGGGACGCCGCGGGGGGATACCCAGGGGGAGTGTGGAGATAGCAACAACGGCTTCGTTCTCCTGGTGAACTGGAACAATCTGGGGCCGGGGGAACATGAGATTCGGGCGCTGGCCGATGGGGTCGAGTTTGCCCGGACGACTGTGCGGGTCACGACGCTGGGGGTGGAATTCCTGGAGGGTATGCGCCGGACGGTTGTCGTCCCGGACTTCCCCCATCCGGGCGAGACTACCACACTGCGATGGGAAGAGGCCCTCCAGAACTTCGTGATTATTCCCTGAAAGCCGGACGATGCCTGTGTCATTCCTGTTGCGCCCCGTAAAAATGAACAACACATGGGACCCTCAACGGGCGGTCATTCACACCCCAACAGCGCGTCCGTCCCCGGCTTATTCTCTCTCCCTTGCCCTGTCCATTGATCGCTGCATAAAAGCAACCACCTGGTCGGTCAGCTCATCCGCCCTGGCATCCAGTTCGGCCGGGCTCAGGTTGGCAATCGGGTGCGGGGTGACGACAAAGGCATAGTCCGGGGCTCCCCAGGTTTTGGCCATGGCTTGGCCGGTGGCAATAAACGGCCGGGTGACGATTGACACGGCCGGAATGCCGGCGTGTTCCAGCTTGATGCCGTCGAGCACACTGCTCGAACTGCACGAGCCTCAATCGCCGACCCCGGCCAGCACCAGGCCGGCGTGTTGCCGAAAATAGGCCAGGGCTTGGTCGCTGACGCTATGCCCGGACGACTTTTTGCGGTCCAGATGGATCATGGTCGCGCCGTAGCGGCCGTGCAGGCGCTGGGCGATTTTCAGCAGCAGTGTTTTCGACCAGGCCGAGCCGTACTCCATCGAGCGAGCGGGGACGCGGGGCGTAGGAAAACGACACGGGGGCTCTCTTGCCGCTCGTGGAGTGGTCGTCCGATACGGGCTGCTGGGGCGGGACGGTTGGGTCAAAGACCGTGCGAGGCATGGCAGTCCTCCTGTGGTTCACGTGATCGGGACGGTAATACTCCGGGTCCATCTGTTGCCCCAGCCCGGCAGGCAGGCCGACCAGCTGCCGGCCTGGCCGCC
>JAGWBB010000160.1:1986-2730 GCA_021296095.1 Desulfurellaceae bacterium
GCCAGGTTGCACACGGCATCGGCAAATTCGAGCAGCAGCGGCTCCGGGCTGCTGGCCAGCTGGTTGTAGACGCCGCACAGACTGTTGGAGGCGTACAGCGTCAGCGTGCTGTCGTGGGGCTGAAAGCCGCGCTCGACGTGGAACGGCTGCCACGGCGTGTTGGCCTCGTCCTCGGCAAAACACAGGCTGTATTTGCCCGGGGTGCCCAGCGTGGCCCGGTCCAGCAGGCCGGGGCGGGTATTCAGGACGTTCATCATCACCAGCCTGAGCGCCCGGCCGATGGTGGCGTTGGGGCGGTGGCCGGGACCGAACAGGTTGTTGCCGGCATTGATGCCCAGGGCCGGCCCGAGCGGCCCGTTGACAATAATGGCCAGGGCCGAGCCGCCGGTGCTGGTGGCCGGGTTATGATAGGCGAAGTCCGGCTGACACAGGGCTTTGACCGCAGCCAGGACGAGCGGAAAGTAGTCCGGCAGACAGCCGGCCATGACCGCGTTGATGGCGACCTTGTCGGCCGGAATCCGGGCGTTGCGTTCGGGGATGGTGCCGATGATGGCGTCCGCGTCGAGCTTGCCGGCCGCCAGCATGGCCCCGACCGAGTCTTCGCTGGGCGGGACGAGGGGCAGGCCGTCGCTCCAGCCCTGGCGATAATAAAACTCGATCCAGGCCGCCGCCTCGGCCGGGTCGGACAAGGGCGGCGCGTGTGTCTCGGACGGGAGTTCAGCCATCGCCGTCCTCCTTTTTGGG
>JAGWBB010000160.1:2796-3669 GCA_021296095.1 Desulfurellaceae bacterium
ATTGAGCGACAGCGGCAGGCCGAACAGCTCGACCTGATCGCCGGGCGTCTTGCGCAGGATGTCGAGGGCTTGGGTCTGGGTCTGGGCCAGGACCTCGGGGATGGTCAAGATGGGCGCGCTGGGCACCCCGGCCCGGTCGAACAGCGCCATCCAGTGCTCTCTGGTGTGTTGGCGCATGGTGGCCCGGATTTCCCCGACCAGATAGTCGCGCTGGGCCAGGCGGTCGGCGTTGGTCCGGTAGCGTGGATCGTCGGCCCACTCGGGCCGGCCGATTGCCCGGGCCAGCTTGACGAACAGCCGGCTGTTGGCCACGCCAATGACCATCGGACCGCTGCGCGTCTCAAACGCGCCAAAGGCGACCTGCCGGGGGCTGCCGGTGGGGTGGCGTTGGGGGACTTTGCCGCTGGCCTTATAGCTGGCAAAGGCGTTGCTCAGCCAGAACAGGGCTGTCTCGAACAGCGAGGTGTGGATCACACACCCCCGGCCTGTTTGATCGCGTTGGCGCAGCGCGGCCAGGGCGGCGATTGTCGTCCACATGCCGGTGCCGTAGTCAACGACCGAGGTGCCCATCCGCACTGGCGGGCCACCCTCTTCGCCGGTCATGCTCATCAGACCGCCAAACGCCTGGAGCAGGATCTCATAGCCGGGTTTGTCCTTGAGCGGCCCCTTGTGACCAAAGGCCGAGATCTCGCAGTAGATCAGCCGCGGGTTGGCCTCCAGCAGCACGTCCGGGCCGAGGCCGATGTCGGCGGCCACGCCGGGCCGCAGGTTGTGCACGAAGATATCGCTGTGGGCGATGAGTCGGCGCAGCTTGTTCAGCTCGGCCGGGTCTTTGAAATCGACCGTGACCGAGCGCTTGTTGCGGTTCGTGAC
>JAGWBB010000160.1:3718-8527 GCA_021296095.1 Desulfurellaceae bacterium
CGTTCGACCTTGATGACATCGGCGCCCAGGTCGGCCAGGATGGCGCCGACCAGCGGCCCGGCCAGGTTGAGACCAACTTCAATAACGCGGACGCCTGACAGCGGCATGGGCTGTGCTTTCTGATTCTCTCTCTGGTTCTCCCTTTTTCAACGCGTGATACACATTCCCAGGAACCTGAGTTCTCCTGTCGGGTGCCGACTGCCGGATCGGGGATAACCCACCCCGGCCTTCGGCCGCCCCTCCCAGGAGGGGAGCTACCTCCAATCCCCTCCTGGGAGGGGTGCCGCGATAGCGGCGGGGTGGGTTTCTTTTTGCATCACACGTTTCCAAAGGGGGGAGAACGCGGGCTTACTGGGAGACCAGACCGCCGTCGACCGCCATCGGATGACCGGTCACGAATGAGGCCGCATCGGAACACAGCCACACCACGGCCTGGGCAATTTCTTCCGGCTGACCGAGACGCCCGACCGGCTCGACCGTCGCCACCCCTTCTTCCATGCCGGGGCTTTTTTCAAAGGCGCGCTTGACCATCGGCGTTTCAATCACCCCCGGACACACCGAGTTGACCCGAATGCCGGCTTTGGCGTATTCCAGGGCGGCCGTTTTGGTCAACCCGTTCACCCCGTGTTTGCTGGCCACATAGGCCGAGATGCCCTGAAAGCCGACCAGACCGGCGACCGAGGCGGTATTCACGATCGCCCCGCCGCCGTGTTCGAGCATGACCGGGATTTCGTACTTCATGCACAGCCACACCCCGGTCAGGTCAATGGCCACCACCCGATCAAAATCCTCTTCGGTGTACTCGACCGTCGAACACACCGGCCCTTCGATGCCGGCATTGTTGAACGCGCAGTCGAGCCGGCCATAGCTGGCGACCGTCTGTTGGACCATGGCTTCCACCTCGGCCGCGTTTGACACATCGGCCTTGATGAAGATCGCCTCGCCGCCAGCCTCCTGGATCAGCCTGACCGTTTCCTGGCCGCCCTCGACCACCACATCGGCGACCGCGACCTTGGCGCCCTCCTGGGCCATGGCCCGGCAGGTGGCCCGGCCGATGCCCGAGCCGCCGCCTGTGACCAGCGCTACTTTTCCGTCCAATTGACCAGCCATAATGATACTCCTCTCTCGCTCCGATTTCTTCTCACAAGATGGCACAGCATCACGTTTCCTACTCTGCACCGACTGGACACGCAAGCCGGCACGGCCTTACGGGGACAGTCTGTAAAGCAGAACATCCTCCCTATTCGACCGCCGGATGATTGAGCAGAGATAATGCTCCTGGTGTCGCGTTCGTTTTCAGCCGTTCTGGCTGTTGCTCCAGTATGGTTCCTCCCTGGTCGCTAATCGGCTGGCCGGTTGGTAGAGCGTTCCCGCAACAACTCCCGAATCCCCGCGCCAATATCGGCCAGGGCCTCCAGGCTGGCGTCACGGCTTTTGGTGTTGCCCTTCATGACCGCCACACCCCATGCTATGAGGGCACACTGAGCCATTCCGACCAGAAACGCGACCGCGACTTGCCAGTAGCCAAGGCTGAGCGTGTCGTGCTGTACGGCTAATGCGGCCTGTCGCACGGCTAATGCAGCCTGTCGCACGGCCAACGCGGCCGTTTCATACTCGGTCATGCGTTCCTCCTGTGTGCCCGGTTTCTGATACGGCTCACCGTCATATGTGATCGTCGTTCAGTTGACGCTATCAGCTTTGTCCGTCGCCCGCAGGCTCGTCCGCAGGGCCGCCACCTCCTGGCGCAGGGCCCTGAGTTCGCGCCACAGCGCCTCGGACTCGGGCTCGGCCTGGCGTTGCAGATAGCCCGACTCCAGGATGCGGATGAATTCCTCGGCCACGGTGTCCGGCGTCCACTCGCCCTCCGGCCGATACCAGCGGTGCATCCAGTTCCACATGCCGATCAGGGCATAGGTAAACCGCTTGGGGTGGACCGGGATCAGCACGCCGGTGTTCACTCCCTCTTCGACCACTTTCTCTGGGTGACCGAGCGCTCCATCTCCGGCGGCAGATTGAACAGCTCGGAGAAAAAGACCTGGGCCAGCGGCATATGGGTGGCCAGGTAGTGGACATGGTGACGGGTGATGCGGCGCAGCTTCTCCTGGACCGGCAAATCCTCGGCCGCAATACGCTCCAGCGCGGTTTGGGTCGAGGAAATGACCTGGTTGTACATCCGGCGCAGCAGTTCTTCCTTGCTCGGAAAATACGAATAGAACGCGGCCCGGGAAATGCCGGCCGCGACCGCAATATCGTCCAGGGTGGTGGCGTGGTAGCCGCGCTGGCTGAACATATCGGCCGTGACCTTGAGGATTTCCTCTTCCACGGCAGTGCGTTTGCGGGAGCGTTTGCCTGTCAGCATGTCGCGTTCTTGTAGCCTGTCCGGCGCGGTCCGGGCAAGTCCCGGTTTGCTTGACACCGGTAGGGCGCTGGGCGTATACACCCTGGAGTATAGAATATGAACTGCACAATCTGTAGAGCACGCTGAAGGAGGAAACTATGTCACTACATGTTGGCTATGCCCCGGTTTTTCAGAATCCCGGCAATGTGCGGTCGGACGCCGAAGTGTATCAAGAGGAACTGCGTTTGGCCGAACTGGCCGAACCGCTGGGTTTTGATTCGGTGTGGTCGATTGAGCACCACTTCACCGACTACACGATGTGCCCGGACGCCGTTCAGTTTCTGTCCTACATGGCCGGCAAGACCAAGCACATGAAGCTGGGCACGATGGTCATCGTCCTGCCCTGGCACGATCCGGTCCGGGTTGCCGAGCAGATCTCGCTGCTCGACCACCTGTCGGACGGCCGGATGATCCTGGGCTTTGGCCGCGGCCTGGCCCGGGTCGAGTACGAGGGCTTCCGGATTGACCAGAACGAGGGCCGCAACCGCTTTGTCGAATACGCCGAGCTGGTCATCAACGGCCTGAAAAACGGCTACGTGGAGGGCGGCCTGGAGACCCAGCAGCCGCGCCGCGAGATCCGTCCGTATCCCAAATACTCCTTCGATGGCCGCACCTATGCTGCGGCGGTGTCGCCCGAGTCGATGCCGATCATGGCCAAGCTGGGTATTGGCCTGCTGGTCATCCCGCAGAAACCGTGGGAAGTCGTGCAGCAGGATTTCGAGGTCTACCACAAGGTCTGGAGCGAAGAGTACGGGGCCGAGGCCAAGCCGCCCCAGCCGCTGTGCGGGGGCTTCTTCTATGTGGACGAAGACGCCCAGCGGGCCGAGGAGAACGCCTACAAGTGGATTGGCGCCTACTACCACACCGCCATGCGCCACTACGAAATGACCGGCAAGCACTTCGGCTCGCACAAGGGCTACGAGTTCTATAGCAATGTCGGCAAGTACATCAACAAGCACGGCATGGACGGCGCGGCCAAGGACTTCGTCAAGCTGATGCCGTGGGGCACCCCGGACCAGGTGCTGCGCAAGATCGAGAACATGCGCGACATGATCGACATGAACGGCATCATGTGCAACATGAGCTACGCCGGCATGCCCTACGACGAGGCCGAGCGCAGCCTCAGGTGCTTTGCCACACACGTCCTGCCCGAACTCAAGAAGTGGGACACCACCCCGCTGGTCACGCCCCAGCCGCTGACCAACATGCCGGCGCCCGCCTCCAAGGCTGCCTGAGCCGAATGACGAAGGCTGAACGGAAGACCCGTTCAGCCTTCGTTCCCAATTCCTGCCCGCCGGTTTGTTGCCGGGTATACAGGAGGGGCGGGTTTGAAACCCGCCCCTACCGGGGCACTGAACCGGCTCAGTGTTCCGACACTCCCGAAATCCCCCTGCGCTTCGCGCTTCCCCCTTTGACAACGTGTGGGGGAACAAGGCACCCACCCCGGCGCAAGTGCCGGCGCGGGAAAAGGCCGCTGTGGGCTATGCGGAGCAAACATCCCCACTCTCTTCTTGACCGGCTTCCGTCCCGCTTTCGTCTTTTTTCGCAATCGGCTACAGTAGCCCCCCGTAGGTCGGCTGAGCGGAGCGTAAGCCGACAAGCAGCTGTTGGGTTATGCCTTCGGCTGACCCAAGCTACGACTTCGAGTAGGAGGACTCAGCAATGGCCGATCTTGAAACCTTTCGCGTCGAAACACGCCAGTGGCTCACGGACAACGCCCCGGCCTCGATTGTCGGTACGGCGTCGAGCGAGCTGGAGGGCAACTGGGGCGGCCGCAAGGCCAGGTATACCAACCCGGACGCCAAGGTCTGGCTCGACCGCATGGCCGAAAAGGGCTGGACCGCGCCCGAGTGGCCGACCCGCTACGGCGGCGGCGGGCTGTCCAAGGCCGAGGCCAAAATCCTGCGCGAAGAGATGGCCGCGCTCAAGCTGCCGGTGCCGCTGATCGGATTCGGCCTGACCATGATCGGCCCGACCCTGCTGGAGTACGGCACCGAAGAGCAGAAGCAGGAACACCTGCCCAGGATTGTGCGCGGCGAAATTCGCTGGTGTCAGGGCTATTCGGAGCCCGGCTCGGGCAGCGATCTGGCCTCGCTCCAGACCAAAGCCGTGCTCGACGGCGACTTCTACGTCATCAACGGCCAGAAGATCTGGACCTCCTACGCCAACTTCGCCGACTGGATGTTCATGCTGGTCAGGACCGACCCGGACGCGCCCAAGCACCGGGGCATCACCTTCATCCTGATGGACATGGAAACCCCCGGGGTGGAAACCCGGCCGATCAAGCTCATCAGCGGCTCGTCGCCCTTCTGCGAGACCTTTTTGACCGATGTCCGGGTGCCGGCCAAGAACGTGATCAGCACCGTCAACGAGGGCTGGACCGTGGCCAAGGCGCTGCTCAACCACGAACG
>JAGWBB010000161.1:0-2839 GCA_021296095.1 Desulfurellaceae bacterium
AGTCGTCCGCCGGGTCCTCAGGGCCACCGGCAAGGACTTCGGCGGCCAGCCCGAAATCAGCTAGATCAGATTGTCCCGGGTGCGCAGATAGGCTTGGCTGCCGTCCTGGACCGTGACCGTGTTACCGGCCGGCCCGTCACTCACCCGCATCGCCTGTTCGGGCGTGCCGGTATTGCCGCGCAGCCGCACGTTAACGTTGTTCTCCTCCAGCCTGGCGTCCGCCGGGCCGCCGGCGGCCTGGATCACCACCCGGCCGGACAGGCTGTTGCGGCAGACCGTGGCTTCGAGCGTATTGCTGCGGCTGGCAAGCCCGGGCGCGCCGCTGGCCCCGACCAGACGGATGGCGCTGGTCGGGCAGCTGGTGATGCGATTGCGGTCCAGCGTCACCTCGCAGCGATTGTGGTGGGCCTCGCCGAGCGCGCCGTGGACGGCGAGGCCGAGGGGACTGCCGGAGATAGCGTTGCCGGCGATCAGGCCGCGCAGGTGGTTGTGCTGCGGAACCCGGTCGGCCAACGGAACCGCGGTCATGATATTCAGGCCGAACTGCTGGTTGTCCTTGAGCACATTATCCACGGCCAGGATCTGGTAGCGATTCTGACACGGCCCGAACGAGCACGAGAAGAGCAACCCTCCGCGCTCGCTGGCCTCTATGGTATTGCGCAGGATGCGCGCCCCGAAGCTCACCTCGTTCGGCTCCGGGAAAAAGCACACAAAGGCAATCCCGTCGGCAAAACAGTCCCGCATGGCGTTGTCACTGATCAGCAGCTGATTGGCCTGGCCGTGGCGTGCCTCGGCAAAAATATGATGTCCCTGTCGAGCGCCCGCCCCGCGTGGCAGCTCGGGCGCAAAACGCTTCAGGCCGTTGTGCTCGAAAACACAGTTAGTGATAACGGCCTGGGTTGCGCCGCCCACAAAGATCCCGTGATCGCCGTGCTGGCTGAGGTGGCAGTTGCGGATCGCGACGCTCGCCCCGAGCGGTACGCCAATCCCGTGGCCGCCCCCGTTGGTCACCGTCACGCCGGCCAGACTGGCCCCGTCCTCAAGAAGCACGACCGACCGGGCAGCCCGAATCGGATCGAAAGACGGCTCAAACTGGCCCTCGCCGTTGAGAATGCAGTCTTCGGCACCGCTACCCTCGACCGTCACGCCAACCGGAATTCGCAGCGGCAGCCGCTCTCCGCTCGTGCTCGGCCCATAGCTGCCCGCCCCGAGCACGACGACATCGCCGGGTCGAGACCGGGACAGGCCGAGGCTGAGGGAAGCGGCATCGGCCGCCCGGTCGGTCGGATGGACAAAAATCGTCGTCATAGATAAGCCCCCCGCAAGGCGCAACAGGTCGACGGGACACTCCCGCCGAGCCTCATACTATAGGCGTATACCGGCCAAAAAACAGCCCCCGTACCGAGGAGGGCCTTTTCTTTTTGGCCTGGTGTCGATATGTATGGCAGTCGTCCATCCGTTCTCTGAGTCAGACACGAGGAAGCGCGTTATGGCAGACGATTCGTCAGAAAAAATACCCCACATCAAGGTGTCGAGCGCCTACCCTGGAGAGTGGTACATCGTTGAGGTTGACGGGGGCGAGGGCAAGCTGCACATGGAACTCCGTCGCCCGGTCGGAGAGGACGACGACGACGTCTTTCACCTGAATATCAAGGCCCCGATCCAGCCTTTTGAGGTGGAGAGCACGAGCAGCGGTGGGGTGACGCATACCCATGAGCGGATCGAGTCGGCCCATCTGAGCTTTTCCGGTCCCCGCACGGTGTGGCCCGACTTTGTGCGCTGCATCCAAGCCCTGGCCAGTATCTTTGATACGCTGGAGATCAGTCCGCTCGACCGCGAGAAGGTCAGAGAACACTTTTTCAAGAAAAAGTAGCCGCGCCGCTATTCGACCCGCGCCTGTTGGGCGCGGACGACCACATCGTCACGGTCGGTTTCCACCCGCACGCGGTGCGTCCCTCCAGCCTCCCGGACCGCATAGCCGATGCTGTACTGGGCGTGCAGTTCCTGGGAGATCGTCCGGGTGGCCTGGGCCAGCGTGTCGCGCAGGCCATGGTCATCGGCCGTATTGAGCAGAAAATGTTTTCCGCCGGTCTGAGTGCTGATCTGGCGCAGGGCTTTGACATCGACCCGCTCAACGCCCTGATTCGGCAGCATGGCAAAGCGGCCGATCATGATTCGCCGTCGGTCGCCCAGATAGCTGTGGGGATTGCCGATGCCGATGGTATAGATCAGGACCCCGGAGCGCCGGGCGGCGTCGAGCATGTCGGCGAGCGGGGTGAGGCTAGCGGTATCATAGCCGTCGCTGATCACAACCAGGGCTTTTTTCTGATGGCGGCCGCGTTTGACCCGATGCAGGCTGTCCACAATGGCGTCGTGCAGCGCCGTGCCACCCAGCGGCCGCAGCTGGGTGATCGCCTGGGCGAGCAGCATACGGCTGTCGGTGAAGTCCTGGAGCAGGGTCAGCTGGTGGCTGAACTGTTCGAGAAAGACTTCATCGCCGCGTTTGATCTGCTCAATGAACCCCTGCAAGGCGTGACGGGCAGGACCTCGCTTGGCACGCATGCTGCCGCTGCCATCGACCACCAGGCCCAGACTCACCGGCTCCCGGCGACCGGTATTGAAGTAGACGATCCTCTGCGCCACGCCATCGACATACAGGCGGAAGTCCTGGGGTTCGAGATCTGGAACATATGCGCCCTGAAAATCGGTGACGGTCACAGTCAGGACACGTCTGGTCCAGTCGGCCGGGGGCAGGGCCGGGGCCGGCTCGGGCGCCTGAGCCGACTCGGGATTTTCAGGCGTCGGTTCGTCCGCCGGGACGGGCGACCCGTTCCCGGCA
>JAGWBB010000161.1:2932-6053 GCA_021296095.1 Desulfurellaceae bacterium
GCGGCTGAGCACGGGGGGTCTGACACACCCGTCTTTGACAAAATCGTCCGCATGACCGTGGCTCTCCTCGGCGCGAGCTTAACCGCTCGTCCAGTCGGGCACAAGGGCCAAGTGGGGTGAGACTCACTCTTAGCGAGGCTGGCGGCGCAGCACCGCGATCTTGTCCCGAATCTCGGCCGCGTCGTCGGCTCCGGGCACCAGGACCAGATACCGGTCATAGGCCTGGGCGGCTGCCTGAGGGTTGCCGGTCTCCTCAAACGCCTGCCCCAGGTTGCGGTGGACCGCGCCAAAGTTGGGGTCCAGGCGCAGGGCCATCATATACCCGCCCATGGCTTCGCTGAGCTTACCCTGCAGGCGGAAGGCCTGGCCGAGCATGTTGCAGGCCTCGACATAATTCGGCTTGAGGCGCATGGCCGTCAGAAAGGCCGAGCCCGCAGCTGGGGCGTCGTTCTGAGCCAGCAGGTCGACGCCGCGCTGAAAATGATCCTGAGCCGAGCCTGCGGCCGGTGTCGGACTGGTACCGGATTCGAGAGCCTGGCGCAGGGCGGCGGCTTCGGCGCCGGACGGGCGTGTTTCCAGATAGTGGCGGTAGGCGTCCCGCGCGCGCTCGATGTCGCCGCGTTGTTCCAGGGCGTTGCCGAGGTTGTAATACGCCTGGGCGTTCAGCCGGGTGGCCTTGCGAAAGGCTTCAATCGCGCCGTCAAGATCCCCCCCGTCATACAGGGCCAGACCCAGCCCGTGGGCGGCATCAATCCGGTCCGGCTGCATGTCCAGGGCCTGCTCAAGAGCGCTCACGGCCGCAGGGATGTTGCGGTGGAAATAGTACGCCATACCCATGTTGGTCTGCGCTTCGACCAGCTCGGGGTCGATTCGCAGGGCCTTGGTATAGGCATCGACAGCGGCCTCCCAGTGGCCCCGGCTCATGGCGTCGTTGCCGCGCCGCATGTGCTCCTGGACGGCGGCATTCGGGTGAGACGACAGACCGGGCGGAGGAAAAGGCTGGGCCGCGACCGGTAGACTGCCCAGGGTGAGAGCGGCGAGCAGCAGGTTTGCGCCTATCAGCCGTGTTGTGGTGCGTGGCATAAGCGCCCATCATAATACAACAGGCGCGAGAGTCCAAAGCGGGGGCTTGTTCGGCTTGGCCAGCTGTGATTGTGTTCGAGGCGAGGCTCATGTCTATGCCGCCCCCTGCTGCTCAGCCTTGGCATGCTCGTGCTTGGCCTTGGCCTGCTCGTGCCGCTCGTGCTGGTACTGCTGGCCGCCTTCCGGGCCGTGTTTGGAGGAGTTCTTGAGCGGGCCGCCTTTCGGCGCTCGGGGCTGCGCTGCGGCCAGGGCGACGCCTTGATTGAGCAGGGCGACTTTGCCGGAGCCGTCCGGCTGTTTGGCGAGGCGTTTTTTCTCCGTCCGGTCCGCCGCGATGCCGAGCTGTTGTCCGATATTGCCAATTACCACAGCGGTCTGCTGAGCCGTCTGCTGACCATTGCCGACGAGATGGGCAAAAGCGTCACCCATCTGCCGTCCCTGGCGGTGGTAGACCGTCTGCTGGCCGAGCGCCTCGAGATTCAGCTCGACTACTTTCGGGCGCGCAAACGCAGAGACACCGAGCAGCTCCGGGACAGCCAGGAGCGTCTCAAAAAAAATCAACAGCTGACCCGTGTCGCTATCGACCGCTTGCTGAACGAAATTCGGTCTTCTTCGGAAGAAGGCGTGTTGTACCACTAGGCCGGCGGAGGCGGCTCGGCCGTCGTCCGTCCACAGGAGCGCCATGCTTGACGTCACGGCCATTAAGGCGGATTTTCCGGGCACCTCGCAGCAAGTCTACCTGAATACCGCAGGCGTCGGCCTGCCGCCCCGCTCGGCCCTCGACGCCGTCCAAGGGGTGTGCGGGCTGCTGGGCCAGGGCCCGGCTCAGCTGGGCTATGGCGCCTACTACCAGGCTCTGGGCGAGGCGGCCGCCAGCGCGAAAAACGAGGCCGCCCAACTGCTCGGCGTCAGCCCCCCGGAAATCGCGTTTATCGACGATACGACCATGGGACTGAATATCGCCCTGGCCGCCCTGCCCTTTCAGCCGGGCGATAACATCGTGCTGTGTGACCTGGAGTATCCGCAGGTCGCGATCAGCGCCGCCCACCCCCAGCAGCGCAGCCAGGTCGAGGTCCGCGTCGCCCGCCACACCGGGGGCGTCGTCAGCGTCGATGACTACGCCGCCCTGGTCGATCACCGCACCCGGCTCATGCTGGTCAGCTCGGTCCAGTGGATCAACGGCCTGCGAACGGATCTGGCCGCCTTTTCTCAGCTGGCCGAAGAGCGGGGCTGCTTCCTGGTCGTTGATGCCATCCAGCAGCTCGGGGCGGTTCCGCTCGACCTGTCCGGGCTGCGGGTCGATTTTTTGGCGGCCGGCGGCCAGAAGTGGCTGAACGCCCCCTTTGGCACCGGCCTGCTGTACATCTCCCAGCGGGTCCACGACACATTGCAGCCCGGCCTGGCGCACGGCCTGTTTGCCTATGACGAGCCGCCCGGCGGCTGGGTCAAGTACCTGGGCGACCCGGGCCTGACCCCGTTTGTGTCCCTGCCCCTGGCGCCGGACGCCCGCCGGTTTGAAATCCACGGCATGCCCAAGATGCTGGGCACGGCCGGCCTGGCCGCCTCCCTGGCGTATGTGAATCGACTCGACCGGGACGCGCTGCTCGACCATATCCTCGGCCTGGGCGACTTTCTGATCGAGGAGTTGAGCCGACGCGGCATTCGGGTCTGGACGCCACGTGAGGCGCACCTGCGGTCCGGCATTGTCACCTGCGAACCCTTTGCCGAGGCCGAACGCGTCCATCAGCTCGACCAGGCCCTCCAGGCCCAGCGGATCTATCCGACCGTCCGCTACTGCTCGGGGATTGGCGGCCTGCGTATCTCGATCCACTACTACACCGAGCGGGCCGATCTTGAGGCCCTGCTGGCAGCCTTGGATGAGCAGCTGAAGCGGCTGTGAGAATACGGCTCTGGCCATGACCCGAATCGAAGCGGTCTTCTTTGACGCGGCCGGTACGCTGATCGCCGTCAACGGCTCTGTCGGCGGCATCTACGCCCGCCTGGCCCAAGCGCACGGCAAAACAGTCGCCGTAGCCGA
>JAGWBB010000162.1 GCA_021296095.1 Desulfurellaceae bacterium
CGGCTCCAAGGGGGCGGTCATTGCCATGACCCGCATCGGCGCCTCGCAGCTGGCCAAGCACAACATCAACGTCAACGCCATCTGCCCCGGCGCGACCCGCACCAGCCTGTACGACCGGGTGATGGAGCAGCTCACCGAGCGTGAGGGCATCAGCGAGGACGAGGCGATTGCCCGCATGGACGCCTCCATTCCACTCAAGCGCTCCAACACCCCGGACGACATTGCCAATATGGCCGCCTTCCTGGCCTCGGACGAAGCCCGGAATATCACCGGCCAGTCCTTCAATGTCGATGGCGGCCTGATGTGGGACTGACACATTGAGTGGGAGGGAAATACATGGCCCAAGGAATGGATCACCTGCTGTCTGATTTACGCGTTCTCGATCTGACCCGTGCCCTGGCCGGTCCGAGCTGTACCCGGATGATGGTCGAAATGGGGGCCGAGGTCATCAAGGTCGAACCCGCCCCGGGCGGGGATATGGTCCGCGGCATTTCGGTCTTCCGCAATGACCGCAGCCTGTACTACGTGCAGCAGAACCGGGGTAAGAAGAGCCTGTGCGTCAATCTGCGCGATCCCCAGGGCTTGGCCCTGGTGACCGAACTCATCCCGCAGGTCGATGTGGTGGTCGAGAATTTCAAGCCCGGGGTGATCGCCAATATGGGGTTGGGCTATGAGCGGCTCAAGGAGCTGAAATCCGATATCATCCTGTGCTCCATCTCGGCCCTGGGTCAGAGCGGCCCGCTGTCGAATACGCCCGGCTACGACTACATCGCCCAGGCCTACTCGGGAGTCACGTCGATGATCGGCGAGCCGGATGACGCGCCGTATATTCCGCTGGTCGGGCTGGGCGATGTCAGCACCGGTGTCCACGCCGCGCTGGCGATTGTATCGGCCCTGCGCTACCGCGACCGCGCCGGGGTTGGCCAGCACCTCGATATCGCCCTGCTCGACGTCTACTACCACTACCACGAGGCCAACGTCGAAACCTACAGCGGCAGCGGCGGACAAGTCAAACCGACCCGCAGCGGCCGCTTTATGACCTACGCCTGTCCGTGCGGGGTGTTTCGGGGCAAGGGCGGCTATCTGGTCATCATGGCCCTGCTGCACCACTGGAAGGACTTGTGCAAAGCCCTGGGCAAAGATGAACTGGCCAACCACCCGGACTATGTGACCGACGTCAAACGGCTCGAACGGCGCGACGAGATCGTCGCCATGGTCGAGGACTGGCTCCAGACCTTTCCCGATGTGCCGAGCGCCGTCGAGTATCTGGAGCAGCACGGGGTTCCGGTTGCGCCGGTGCTGTCGGTGGCCGAAACCGTTCACCATCCCCATCACCGGGCCCGGGGAACCGTGCGGACGGTCAACGACCCGGTCCACGGCGAGTTTGAGATGCCCGGCATGCCACTCAAGTTCTCGGCCTTTCCCGAGCCCCTGCCGCTGGTGGCGCCTACGCTCGGCCAGCACAACGAAGAAGTCCTGACCACCTATCTGGGCCGTTCGGTGGAAGATGTGCAGAAGCTGCGCGAGGCCGGGGTGTTGCTGGAGAAGAACAGCTAGCCGGGTCTGTGTTGTCTCTTCCGACGGAGCCAAGGAGTATCCGATGCCTCAGTCTTTTCCCCATGTGTTGAACGGTGTCCGCGTTCTCGATTTGACCCGTGCTCTGGCCGGCCCGAGCTGTACCCGGATGCTGGCCGAGATGGGCGCCGAGGTCATCAAGGTCGAATCAGCCCCACGTGGGGACATGGTCCGCAACGCCAGCACCTTTCGGAACAAGCGCAGCCTGTACTACGTGCAGCATAACCGGGGCAAGAAGAGCCTGTGTGTGAATCTGCGCGATCCCCGCGGCATGGCCCTGGTCGCCGGGCTGGTCGGCCAGGTCGATATCGTGGTCGAGAACTTCAAGCCCGGGGTGATGGCCGATATGGGTCTGGACTACGACCGGCTCAAGGAGTTCAAGTCCGATGTCATCCTGTGCTCCATCTCGGCCATGGGCCAGACCGGGCCGCTGTCTCATAAGCCCGGCTACGATTATATTGCCCAGGCTTATGCCGGCATCACCTCGATGATCGGCGAGCCCGACGAGGCGCCGTATATTCCGGGGGTCGGCCTGGGCGATATCAGCACCGGCGTCCACGCCGCGCTGGGCGTCCTGGCCGCCCTGCGCCACCGCGATCAGACCGGCGAGGGCCAGCACCTCGATGTGGCCCTGCTGGACGTGTACTACCACTACCACGAGGTCAACGTACACCAGCCGCGGGCCACCAACGGCCGGCTCAGACCCAGGCCCGCCGGACGCCACATGACCTATGCCTGCCCGGCCGGGGTGTTCCAGGCCAGCGACGGCTATGTGGTGATCATGGCCCATCTGCACCACTGGAAAGACCTGTGCAAAGCCATAGACCGCCCCGACCTGGTCGATCACCCGGACTTCCAGACCGATAACCTGCGTCTCAAACGCCGCGACACGGTGACCCAGCTCCTCGAAGACTGGCTCCAGACCTTCCCCGATGTGCCGAGCGCGGTTGCCCACCTGGAAAAGTTCGGGGTTCCCGTCGCCCCGGTGTTGTCGGTCGTGGACACGCTCGACTATCCGCATCTGCGCCAGCGCGGCACGGTGCGGACCATCACCGACCGTCTCCACGGCGAGCTCGATGTGCCGGGCTTTCCGATCAAGTTCTCGGGCTTTCCCGAAGAGCTGCCGCTGGAGGCAGCGACCCTGGGCCAGCACAACGAGGAGATTCTGACGGACTATCTGGGCCAGACCCCAGAGCAGGTGCAGGAGCTGCGCGAGGCCGGGGTGCTGGTAAGTCTGAGGCTCGCCCAGCCCTCCTTGCGGGCCTCCCTCAGTCCTGTGACGGTTTCGTGCTCTTCATCCGGTAGCGAAAGTCACAGGTCCGCGCCCCTTCCATAATCGTCTGACTGCGGTGCAACTCCACCTCGGGACTGCCCAGTTCCGCCCGGTGGAAATCGGTCTCGCACAGCAGGACCGCGCCGAGTTCGGGCTCGTTCAGCCGACGAAAAAAGTCCGCATAGCGACAGCCGGTCACATTAA
>JAGWBB010000163.1 GCA_021296095.1 Desulfurellaceae bacterium
CAGCAGCAGGCCGTTGGTCAGCCAGTAGGTGTCCTGCATGTCCCGGGCCGGATGATCGCCGGGAATATTCAGGCTCTCAAAGTTGTAGAAATCGGTCTCGACGTGGTAGCCGGTCTCAATCAAAAAACCCATCGCCCGGGCGATGTCTTCGAGTTCCATCTGGACCAGCGAGATGGGGTGCAGATGGCCGCTGCGGCTGTTGAGGCCCGGCAGCGTCATGTCGATACTGGCCTGCACTTTGGGGCTGGTCTGGCGCGCGGCCCGGGCCTGACCCAGCTGGTCTTCGACAAAGCGCTTGAGCTGGTTGAACTGCTGGCCGAAGTGTTTTTTCTCGTCGGCCGACATGCGCGAAAAATCCGCGTTTTTTCGCATCAGGGTGACCACCCCTTTGCGGCCCAGGTAGCGCACCCGAACGGCCTCAAGCTCGCCCTCCGAGGTCGCTGCGGCCAGCTCTTCACGCAGCTGCGTCTGTATCGCCTGGATATCCTGCACGAGACTCTCCTTCGCTGATATTGGCCCGAACGTCGCCCGATCCTATCTGGGCCTCCTCTTTCCCGAAAGCCCCTCTGTTTGCCCCACGGACCAGCGTCCGCTCAGACGAGAGGCACTGGGATGGGACAGAGGAAGGGCATACCTGGGGGTCAGGGAGACACGAAAACGGGTAGGAACGATGAAGGGAAACAATCGGCGGACAACTGATGACGAACGGTAGGGGCGGGTTTGAAACCCGCCCCTACTGGGCGGAGCACACCCGGCCTTAGCCGGACATGTCCATGTCGAGTTCTGGCGGGGTAAAAACGGTGAAGCCAAAGAATGCGTCCTCAGCGGTCCGCAAGGTATGCGGCGCTCCGGCCGGAATCATGACCACATCGCCGGCCTTGATCTCGTGTTCCGTGCCGCTCACCTTGGCCACCGCGCAGCCGTCCACAACATACAGAATCTGGTCGCCCTTATGGACGCTCTCTTCGTCGTTGGTATAGCCCGGCGGCAGGGTGAAGACGGCCGTCTGGCTCTGCGGGGTGTTCTGGAACATCTTGAACGACGCGTCTTTATGGTCAAAGACGTTCGCCACGTCCAGCGCATTCCCGCCGTTGCCGTTCACCTCTTGCATGTGCTTTTCAAACAGCTCATCCGAGATGAGCCCTTTGCGATACGCCCTCAGCAATTGTTGCGTTTCAAACTCCTGTGTTGCCATCGTATTCCTCCTTATGGGGATGCCGCTATTGCAGCATGGCATCCCAGCCTTTCCAATACAGTTCGGCCGCGCAGCGCACCTCTTTGACGAACTCCTGGCGGTCACGGTCGGTGGTCAGCAGACGATCAATCAGCTTGCGCCCGGTCTGGGCGTGCTCCCGGTCGGCCTCCATATGACCGGAAAAGAAACGTAGGGCGTCGGGACTCATCTGATAGTGATTTTGCAGGCCGTCGAGTATGTCCTCACAGGCGTGCGAAAAGCCGCCCTCCAGGACGCCCAGGGCACCCGAGTACTCGGCCTTGCGCGAGACCAGCAGCCAGAAATAGGCGTTCATGGCCCGGGCTGCGGGCGAGGCGCTCGACTGTTCCAGCTCCTGCCTGGACAAGCCTAGCCCCTTTTCCCAGAACTCGAACAGCAGCTCGGTATGGCTGGCGGTATGGGTGTGCAGGCCCATCGCCTCCTCGACAAAGTTCTCGGCCATCATCTCCGCGCCCTGCTTGTCGATAGTGGCCATGCTGATATAGCCCTGGGCGATGTAGTGGCCGGAGTCTCTGACCGTCATCTCGTAATGCTCGACGGCAAACTGCCGGATTTGCTGCCGGGTGGCCTTCCCCTCCTTGATCAGCTTGACCAGCGGATGGCGACCGATGTTGAACTCATCGGCAATGCCCTCAACCGTGTTCCAGAACGTTTGTGTGTCCATAGCCTGGCCTCCTTTCAAATGAGAAACGTCAGGTTGTCGATGACCTCGTCATTGTTCACCAGCAAGACTTTTTTTGACACCATCTTCAGGCCGTCGGCGTCGGGACGCAGGCGGTGGATCGTCCGCCCGGCAAAGGTATCCTGTTTGCTGCGGCGCAGCTCGGTCAGGTTGAAGTTCGAGTAAACGAGAACCTCGCCGTTGTCGGCCGCCTCAATCTCGATGTTGGAGACCACCCGGCGCAGACGCGATCTGGGGTCCTGGGAGTAGGCCGCCCCACCCTTGAGCCGGTCGATCCGATCCCGGAGCTGGTGCAGCTGGTCGTAGATAATCGCCACCTGCTGGCTGGGGTCCATATCGTCGTCATTGCTCGGCACCCAGTACAGGGCGTCCTCGGCCCACAGCGCCAGCCATTCGTCGTAGGCGTGCTCGTCCATCAACCGCGCCTCGCGGTACAGGAAATTCTCGATCTGGTGGCGGTCGACGGCCGGCAATCGCGATCTCTGTGTCGTATCGCTTGTCATCAGGCTTGCCTGTGTCACGCGCTCCCGCTGGCCCGGCGGGGCTGCATCGCCGCGCCGGCAGCGTGGGTCATGAGCTTCTTCCAGTGCCGCCAGATGCCGCGCTGGGTGACCTCGTCGGTCATGTGGCCGACGATTGTGCCGTCTGGCTCGCGGCGCTGGCGGTGCAGGCCACGGGCGATCAGCAGCCACGGATCGACTTCGGCGCTCAGCCCGACCTGGTTGCGCTCAAACATCTCCAGATCGTCGGGCGCGCCCGAGCCGGCCGGGCCGTAAAACGCCTCATGGCCGCGCAAACGCTTGAGGTTCAGCTCGTGGGGTACGCCCTTCAACAGGGTCGGGTACTGAAATACCTCGGTCTGTTCAATCGACAGCGGCTGGACCAGCC
>JAGWBB010000164.1:0-510 GCA_021296095.1 Desulfurellaceae bacterium
ATGAGACACTCTTCGCCCTGGACGGTTGAGGTAATCAGGGCTTGGGACAGGGCCAAGCGGACCGCCAGCATCAGCTGCACATAGGTGCCACCGGATATTTCACTCAGGCTGACGAAGTCGCCCTTTTCCTGGGACAGGGCCTGGAGGTCTAAGTCTTCACCGATTCGGACATTGACATAGCGCTGCTCGGTCAGCAGCGGCACGATCCGGCCGGCCACCTTTTGCAGCTCAAGATTGAAGCTGCCGAGCAAACGGGGATGGGTGCTGTCGAGCAACTGCTGGGCGGCTCGACGTACGGCGATATGTTCCAGCCGGTCACTGCGTTGGTGTTCCAGGTCGCTGATATGTTGCTTGAGCTGTTTGGCTGTATCCAGACGATTTTGCTCATGATTTATATCCCGGCCCAACTGTTCAAGGTCTTTCTGACAGGTGTCGATGTGCGCGGTCTGGTGTGTGACCTCAGCCTTCAGCCGGTCTTGGATTTGATACATGCTTTGTTCGTTCTCGGCC
>JAGWBB010000164.1:523-3947 GCA_021296095.1 Desulfurellaceae bacterium
CCCTCTCGGGTCATAAGAGACTCTCCCCGTCCCTCGACAAAACCGGCCACCGAGGCCGACAGCCGCTCATCGGCGACGGTCTGCAAAACCGCCACCTGCTCAGCCACGGGTAGCTGTTCAGCCTGCTCAAGTGTTTGCAGTTCCCCCCGGATCGCCTCAGCCTGGATATCGAGCCGGGTGAGTTCCTGTCGGCAGCACACCACATCGGCCGCCCGTAAGGTCGCCAGCACCAGGAAGACAAAGGCGAACGTACCGGTGCCAAGTGCGTAGACGGCCTGGCTCACAAACGGGATGCCGGATGTGGCCACCAGACCCAGTACGCCCAGTCCGATCATCAGCAAGCGTCGTTGGCGAGCGGTAGAGAGTTCGTCGCTCAGAGCCGTCCGACGCTGGGCCAGAGGTTGGAGGTCGGAGTTGGCCTGGGCCGGACGGTCGCCCTCGCCCACCAACCAGGACTGACTCTCACGCCGGGCCGAGAGGTGTTGACGGACCGGCTCAAAAGCTTCCAGTTGGTTCTCAAGCTCGCTCAGCCACGAGTTGAGTCCGGCACCGGCTGCCGCATCTCCCCCGGCGGCCTGATACGCTTCGGCCAGCTGTTGGCTGGCCGCGCTCAAACCTCGGGCCGTATCGTACCACTCGTCCAGCGATTTGGCCGGGGCGGTTTCGGCCAGTTGCTCAACCTGTCCGACGACCCGCTCGACAGCGGTTTGCAGTCCGTTTGCAGCGCTTGTCGTACGCTCCCGCTCGGCCTCGGCCTGCTTCAAGGCGTCCAGCCGGGACTGGTGTTCGGCCTGGAGCTGGACCAGGGCTGCGGGTTGGATATTCAGGTCGGCCAGCTGTTGCTGAACCGCGTTGATTTTCGATTCGATTGGAATGAGGGCGTCCTGAGCCGTCCGCATCTCGGACTCACACTCGGCGGAGATGTTGTTGAGGGTCTGGATGCCGGACAGCACTCTGACCGTCTGTTTCAACACCTCGGGAGCGATCACATTCCGCTGGGCCAGATAGAAGGAATCGACAAAACGCTGGTAGGTGAAGCCGCCCAGCTGGACGATCATCTCATTCACCGCCTCCAGACCGCGTGCCAGGGGGATGGACGATCCGGTCTGGGCGAGTTGGGCGGTACAGGTACCATCGCCATCAAACTGGCGGCTGACCGTATACGTGTTGCCGTCCCGGACCCTGAAATCGACCCACAGAGCGCCCGAAAACTGCCCCCATTTGATGATCTTGGTCAGCTGGCTGGCCTCGACCGTCGAGGTCCGGCCGAAAAGCGCCAGGCAGACGATCTCAACGATTGAGGTTTTGCCGGATTCGTTCGGCCCGCTGATACCGATGAGGCCGACCGAGGGCAGCTCGGACAGGTGCAGCTTGGCGTAGCGCAGGATATTCTCGGCCCGGATCTGGGTGATAATCATCGCGCATCCCTCGACTCACGGTGCTTGAGTTTGCGCAGGACGAGGTCGTGCGCCTGCTGGTACAGGGCTTCGTCAAAGTCGGGCTCAAGGCTGCGCCGGCGTTCTATTTCGGCTGTACTCTGGCGGGTAAACTCGTGGGCTAAATCGCTGAGGTCGAAGGTCTGGATAATAGGTCGTTGGTCGGCTGTCGTCACTCACCCCTCCCGTCATCTGGCGTCTGCCAGTCTACACAGCATCCAGTTAAAGAAATTTTAGCCGGTCCGCAAGGGTACCCGTGCAGCCTTGACACAAACACCCCTCAGTTATAGCAATCCGAGACGTTCAGTAAGAGTTCGAAGCGGAAGACTGAAGCTGCTGTCCGCTGAGGAGTGGAGTAAGGATGACCAGTATTATCAAGCCTAGCGATGTCGGCCGAGGGCCCCAAAAGCAGGGATGCTACCACCGGGGTATAGGAAGAGCCGGCCTGCTCTTCCTCCTGACCGTCAGCCTGCTCGTACTGTCTTCCACCGCTCAGGCGCAGATGCAGTCTGGCGTCTGCGACCGGACCCCACAGGTGAGAGACGCCCTCGTCGCTATAGTCGGAGGCGAGGCGAGCTGCGCCGAGGTGACAGCCGACCAGCTCGGCCGTATCAGGGTTTTGAGTTTGGGCTCCGAACGCATAGCAACACTACAGTCGGGTGACTTTGCCGGTCTCACCAGCTTGGAGCAGTTGGATCTCTACGACAACGAACTCACCAGCCTGCCCCCCAACGTCTTCGCCGGCCTCACCAACTTGCGACAGCTGAACCTGTGGCACAACGACCTCGCCAGCCTCTCCCCCAACGTCTTCGCCGACCTCACCAATTTGAGAGTTTTGGATCTGGACGACAACGACTTCACCGACATCCCGCCCAATGTCTTTGCCGGCCTGACCAATCTGGTGTACTTGTGGCTCAACGACACCCGCCTCACTACCCTCCCGTCCGGCATCTTTGCCGGCCTGACCAATCTGGAGTACTTGGTACTCTCTGGCAATGAGCTCACCACTCTTCCCCCCAACGTCTTTGCTGGTCTTACCAATCTGCAGACCTTGCGGCTTAACAACAACCCTCTCAGCGCCCTCCCCTCCGACGTCTTTACCGGCCTGACCAATCTGCAAAGCTTATGGCTCCACGACACCCACCTCACCACCCTCCCGCCCGGCATCTTTACCGGCCTGACCAATCTGGCGTACTTGTATCTCCACGAAAACGATCTCACCGCCCTCCCGCCCGACGCCTTTACCGGCCTGACCAACCTGCAGACCCTGTTCCTCAACCGCAACCGCCTCACCGCCCTCCCGCCCGGTGTTTTTACCGGCCTGACCAATCTGGCAAGATTAGAGATCGGCACGAATCANNNNACGCTCTTCGTCGGCCTGAGCAGCCTGCGGGTCTTAGGGCTCAGCGGCAACCACCTGACCAGCCTGCCTCCCAAGGTGTTTGCCGGTCTCACCAGCCTGCGGCAAGTGTGGCTCAACGCCAACCCTGGTGCCCCCTTTCCCGTGGCGATGACGCTGGAGAACACCACGCCTTCCGGTGGAGTCGTCGTCAAGGTCGCTGCCGGCGCGCCATTCGCCATGACGGTCGACCTGTCCGTGACCGGCGCGACCTTATCAGCTCCGTCGGTCACCGTGGCCACGGGCGGCGTCACCAGCGACGCGATTACCGTCATCCAGACCGGCGGCCCGGTACGGATCACGCTGGGTGCCGCGCCAGCGCTTCCAAGCGGCACCTGCTCCTGGCTCGACCTCCCCTGCTACCGAGGGTTGATGCCGACCGTGTCGAGCGAGCCGTTTGAACCGGACGTCGCTCCATTGACGCCGCCCGTCGACACCCACGCCGATACGCCACGCACGGCCACGCGCGTCAACGCGACCTCATCAACCCCGGGTCAGATTGGACCGGCGGGCGATGTCGATTACTTCCGGATTGCCGTACCCCAAGCCGGAACGCTGACGGTCGAGACAACCGGCAATATGGACACCG
>JAGWBB010000165.1:0-2970 GCA_021296095.1 Desulfurellaceae bacterium
TGAGCGACGTAGCGACGCAACGTTTTCACGCCTTTCAGCGTTTGAGCCGGGCGGCGCTTGGCTTGGCCGGGGCGTCGGCCGCCCCCTTTCGCGTCTGGCTCGAAGACTGGTCGGTCACTGGAGAGACGGCGGTGGAGCGGCCCGTGTCCATGCGGCTTTCCGCCGCAGAACAGGACGTGGCCCTGGATCTCAGGCTGGTGTCAGATAAGCCTATTGTTTTACATGGCCAGAATGGGCTGAGTCAGAAAGGTGCTGCGGCAGGGCAGGCTTCGTATTATTATTCCCTCACCCGTCTACGCTCGGCCGGCATCATTCGATTGGGGGACGACGAGTTCCAGGTGCAGGGGCTGAGCTGGATGGACCGGGAATGGAGTACGAGCGTGCTGAGCGAGGCGATCCAGGGCTGGGACTGGTTTGCCATTCAGCTCACAAACGGACAAGAACTGATGGTCTATCAGATACGTCAGCAAGCGGGCGACATCCATTCCCGCAGCAGCGGAACCCTGGTCGCCGCGGATGGGACACCGCGGGCGCTGACCTCGAAGGACTTTCAGATCGAAGTGCTACAAACCTGGCAGAGCCCGGCTGACGGAACGGTCTACCCAGCTCAGTGGCGGCTGCGTATTCCGAGTGAGGCGATCGATCTGACGATTACGCCCTATCTGGCTGACCAGGAAATGCACACGCTGATTCGGTATTGGGAGGGCGCGGTCCGGGCGCAGGGGACAGCGCAGGGCCGGTCGCTTGCCGGCGACGGCTATGTCGAGCTGACCGGCTATGGCGAAAAAAAGGCCGGCTCCGCTGTTTTTGGCAGGATGTCATGAGAACAGAGACGTTTATCCGTCGGGTGCATATTCCCGCGCCAGCGGCTGAGGTCTTTCAGTGGCACGCGCGACCGGGAGCGTTCGAGCGTCTCACTCCGCCCTGGGAGTCGGTGGAAATTATTGAACGTCGCGGTGGCATCGAAAGCGGTGGGCGGGTGGTGCTGCGCATGGGACTTGGTCCCTTCTCCCGGCAATGGATCGCCGAACACTGCGACTATGAAGCGGGAGTCCAATTCCGAGATGTCCAAATCTCCGGCCCCTTTGCCCGCTGGGAGCATACCCACCGGGTTGAAGCGGACGGACGAGAAGGCTGTATGTTGGAGGATCGGATTGAATACGCGCTGCCGGGCGGCAGTCTGGGCCGGGTGCTCGGTGGCGCCTGGACCAGGCGAAAATTGGAGCGACTCTTCACCTATCGGCATGCGGTGACGCGCCAGGACGTGCTCGCGCATGATACACAGCGTAATCAGTTGAACTATGGAGGAAGACCGATGAAGGTACTCGTCTCTGGTGCAAGCGGTTTGGTTGGTTCTGCGCTCATCCCTTTCCTGACAACGGGCGGCCATAGTGTCACGCGCCTGGTTCGCAAGGATGGGGCGAGCGGGGGAGACGGTGAAGTCGCTTGGTCTCCGGCTGCCGGAACGATTGATCGGGCCGGGCTGGAAGGATTTGACGCGGTTGTCCATCTGGCCGGAGAGAACATCGCCGCCGGGCGTTGGACCCCCGAGCGCAAACGCCGCATTCGGGACAGCCGGGTCAAGGGAACCCAGCTGCTGTGTGAAGCGCTGACCCAATGTGCCCAGCCGCCCAAGGTCTTTGTCGGTGCTTCCGCGATTGGGTATTACGGAGACCGTGGAGACGAGACCTTGACCGAAGAGAGTGAGGCCGGAGAGGGATTTCTGGCCGAGGTCTGTCGGGACTGGGAGGCTGCCGCGGCCGGGCTGACCGACACGGGCATACGGACCGCCCTGCTGCGGATCGGGATTGTCCTCAGTCCCGCCGGTGGCGCGCTGAAAAAAATGCTTTTACCGTTTCAGCTCGGCCTGGGTGGCGTGATTGGCGCGGGTACACAGTATATGAGCTGTATTGCCCTGGACGACGTTGTTGGCGCGATACAGCACGCCATCACCAACGACGAGGTCAGCGGTCCGATCAATGCGGTGTGTCCCGAGGCCGTGACGAATCGGGAATATACCCGGACGCTCGGCAGGGTCCTGGGCCGCCCGACGTTTTTCCCCGTCCCGGCCTTTGCGGCCCGGCTTGCCTTTGGCGAGATGGCCGACGCTCTGCTGCTCGCCAGTACCCGGGTTGAGCCGCGTGTCCTCACGCGGACCGGCTATGCCTTTCGCTACCCAAGCCTGGAGAGCGCCCTCCGGCATGTGCTGGGCAAAGAGACCCGGGCAGGGCGGCCCGAGTAAAAAGCGCGGTATGAAGCCGTTTTTTGATCGCATCTTTGTCTTTATAGAGACGCTTGCCGCTGGCGTCTGGATCGGCGCGTTGGTCGGGTTCGGCTTTGCCGTGGCCGGCACGGTCTTTCAGGAACTGCCCACGACCACCTTGGCTGGAGATGTGAACGCCGCGGTGCTGGCCAAGCTGAACCGCCTCGAATTTATTGCAGCTGCGACTATGGCCGCGTCGGCGATTTACTTTTTGCTGCGTTCGGACTGGTGGACGGCCGTGCGCTTGGCGAAGACGGTACTCGTTGTGGTCATGGTTGCCACGCTGATCTATTACGCCTTGGTCGTGGGCGACCGGTTGGAGTATCTGCGGGTCGTCGAGATTCAGGATTTCGATACTTTCGATATGACAAAGAAAGATTTTTGGGACGAGTTTGCGCGGCTTCACGACCGCTACACCCAACTGGTCAAAGCCAACCTGGGTATGGGGGTACTGTATCTCTTGCTCTCCGCGTTTGAACGAAGGAGCAAAACGTAGGGGCAACCCCCTGTGGTTGCCCGCCCCATCCCCTCCGCGGAGGGGTGCCGCGCCAGCGGCGGGGTGGGCACCCCCGCCCTCAGCCGCCCCTTAGGGCAGCGTCGTCTGGCCGTCGGTGTCATCCCCCCAACACGCCACCGTATCCCCCACCCGCACCCCACAGGGGTGCCACCGCCCCGCCCGCACCGTGTGAAAGAGACCCGCCGGGGCA
>JAGWBB010000165.1:3070-3849 GCA_021296095.1 Desulfurellaceae bacterium
CTGGCCATAGGTGTCGTCCCCCCAACACGCGACGCTGGCGTCGGTCTTCAGCCCACAGGTGTGCAGCCCGCCCGCACTCACCGCCGCAAAGGTGCTGCCCGCCGGCGGGTTCGCCCGCCCACTGCCAGTCGCCCCCCAGCACGCGACTGTCCCATTCGTCTTCAGCCCACAGGTGTGCCACCGCCCCGCACTTATCTCGACAAAGGTGCCGCCCGCCGGGGGGCTGGTCTGGCCCACGGTGTTGTCCCCCCAGCAGTCTACTGTCCCATCCGTCTTGAGTCCGCAGCTGTGCTCGTACCCCGCACTCACCGTGCTGAAGGGACCGGTGCGGGGGCCGGTCGGGGCTTGGCCATCGGCGTTATTCCCCCAGCACACCACGGTCTCGTCGGTCCGCAGCCCGCAGGTGTGGGCATAGCCCGCACTGACCGCCACAAAGGTCCCGGACGGCGGGCTGGCTTGGCCCTGGGTGTCAGCGCCCCAGCAGGCCAGGGTGTCATCGCTCTGCAGCCCGCAGCTGTGGGCGCCGCCTGCACTCACTGCGAGAAAGCTGCCGGTGGGTGTGTTCGTGACTTGGTTATCGGCGTCAGCGCCCCAACACGCCACGCTGGCGTCGGTCTTCAGCCCGCAGCTGTGCGCCCCGCCTGCACTGACGGCCACAAAGCTGCCGGTGGGCGGACTGGCTTGGTCGTGGTGGTCGACGCCCCAACAGGCCAGGGTATCGTCGCTCTTTACTCCGCAGCTGTGCGCCCCGCCTGCACTGACGGCCACAAAGCTGCCGG
>JAGWBB010000165.1:4048-4585 GCA_021296095.1 Desulfurellaceae bacterium
ACCCCGCTGGCGGACTGGCCTGCCCCGCGGCATCTGCCCCCCAGCAGCTGACCGTGCCATCGGCGTTCAGCCCGCAGGTATGCGCCCCGCCCGCACTCACGCTGGGAAAGGGGGCGGCCGGCGGACGCGCCTGCCCGGCGGCGTTGTTGCCCCAGCAGACGAGGCTGCCCCCGGGCTGGATGCCGCAGGTGTGCGTCGCGCCCGGACCCACCAGGCGCAAGGCCCCTGTCGGGGTATTGCTCACCTGGTTATCGTTGTCGTCGCCCCAGCAGACTACGGTCTCGTCGGCCTGGCGCCCGCAGGTGTGATCCCCCCCCGCAAAGACCGCCACAAAGCTGCCCGTGGGGGTGTTCGTGACTTGGTTCGCGCTGTCGGCCCCCCAGCAGACGAGGGTGTCATCGATCTTGAGCCCGCAGCTGTGATCAACGCCCGCACTGACGGCCAGAAAGCTGCCGGTCGGCGTGTTCGTGACTTGGTTCGAGGTGTCAGCGCCCCAGCAGACGAGCGTGGCGTCGGTCTGGAGCCCGCAGCTGTGCT
>JAGWBB010000165.1:4714-5232 GCA_021296095.1 Desulfurellaceae bacterium
GGGTTTTCGTGACTTGGTTCTAGGTGTCTGCGCCCCAGCAGACGAGGGTGTCGTCGGTCTGGAGCCCGCAGCTGTGATCCCCGCCCGCACAGACCTCGAGAAAGGTCCCGGTCGGGGTATTGCTGACTTGGTTATCGGTTTCATCGCCCCAGCAGATGAGCGTCTCGTCGGCGCGCAGCCCGCAGCTATGCTGTCGCCCCCCACTCACCGCAGTGAACGCTGCCCAGTAGGGCTGCCCGGTGAAGACGCTGAAGGTCGTGGTGGTCGTGGCATTGCCCGCGCCGCTCCCGTCATCTGCCGTGACCGTGATCGTCGCCTCGCCCTGGACGCCCCCCGTGAGGGTCAGGGTCAGCCCTGTCAGGCTCACCGTGGCGATGCTCGGAGCCGACGAGCTGGCCGTCAGCGTGAGGGGGTCCCCATCTGCGTCGGTGACGGTGAGGGGGATCTGGGTCGGGAGGGCCCCGTACAGGTCCACATCGGCGAGGGCTGCGATGACCGGCGGCGCGTTGCCACTGACC
>JAGWBB010000166.1:0-2777 GCA_021296095.1 Desulfurellaceae bacterium
CATCCTGTGGTCCTCCGCCCTCGGCTGCTATCACACGACCGCTCCAATGGCTACAACCTATCGTGAACCACTCTAGCTTTGCCGAATTCGAGCAGGGGCTGGACAGTCCGCCCCCGGCCCCATCGGATGCCCGCTCGGCCTACGAACAGCTGTTTCGGTTCAGCGGGTTTCCCGAACCGTTCAGCCGCGGGCGGGCCGATTTTTACACCCTGTGGTTCGCCGAACGAAAGACGCTGCTGGTCCGCGAAGATATTCGCGATGCGAGTGCCATTCGCCACATTTCCTTACTGGAACATCTCGCCCAGCTCATCCCCGACCGTATTGGCAGCCCGCTGTCGATCAACGCGCTCAGGGAAGACGTCGGGGTTGCCTTCGAGACCGCCCGGGACTGGATTCGGCTGCTTGAGCAGTTCTTTTATCTGTTTCGCCTGACGCCCTTTGCGACCCGCGTTGCCCGTGTGTTGCGCAAAGAGGCCAAGGTCTATCTGTTCGACTGGGCTGAAATTGAGGATGACAGCGTCCGCTTTGAAAACCTGGTGGCTCTCCATTTACTCAAAGCGGTTCGGCTGTGGCAGGCCCGAGGAGAAAGAACGCTCAGTCTCAATTTCATCCGTGATAAACAGAAGCGGGAGGTCGATTTTGTCTTATCAGACCGGGGCAGACCGCTGTGCCTGATCGAATGCAAGGCGTCCGACGAAGAACTTGCTCCGAACCTGGTCTATTTCCAGCACAAGCTGGGAGTGCCTGTTGCAGTCCAGCTCGTCCACACACGCGGGGTGTGTCAAAAGCGCCGAATTCAGGGGATGACGCAGTGGGTCATATCGGCTGACCGGTGGCTCGGCCTGCTGCCCTGAGCGTATATGGCTGAGGGGTCTGGCGGCATCATTCGTGTCAATTCAGTCCCAGGCAAAGTTGACTTGGCAGAGGCGGCCGCCCGGCAGGTGGCCGTCCGCGTTGGGCAGGCAGAGGCGGACCGCCGGGTGCGGGGTAAGTGGTGGGGCGTGTGGATCAGCGAGCCTCAGCGCTGAGGCCGAGCGGTGAATCGCCCGGCTTCAGGGCTGCCAGACGTCCACATATTTCAGTCCGCCGCCGGTATTAAACGCCACCACCCGCTCGTCGGGTTTGAGTGCCCCGCGCTCCAGCAGCGTTTGGAGGGCGGGTACGCACGCAGCGCCCTCGGGGGCCGGGAAAATGCCCTCGGCAGCCGCGAGCTGTTGAGCCGCAGCCATGAGATCGGCATCGCTGACGCTCACCGCAGTGCCGCGGCTGCGGCGCAGAATGTCGAGGATGATGAAATCGCCGATGGCCTTGGGCACGCGCAGGCCGGCGGCGACGGTGTGGGGATGGGCGATTGGCGCGCCGGTGCGGGCGCCGTCCGCCAGGGCCTGGACGATCGGGGCACAGCCCTCGGCCTGAACGCTGACCATGCGCGGCCGTCCGGGGCCGATCCAGCCCAGCCGTTCCAGCTCGTCGAAGGCTTTCCACATGCCGATGAGTCCGGTCCCGCCGCCGGTCGGGTAGACGATAACATCCGGGAGCTGCCAGTCGAGCTGCTCGGCCAGTTCATAGCCCATGGTTTTTTTGCCCTCGATTCGGTAGGGCTCCTTGAGCGTCGAGACATCGAACCAGCCCTCCCGGTCTTGCCCTGCGGCCACCATCCGGCCGCAGTCGGTGATGAGGCCGTCAACCAGGGTCACCCGGGCGCCGTAGTACTGACACTCCAGGCGGTTGGCCAGCGGCACGTCGCGCGGCATGAAGATGTGGGCTTCCAGCCCGGCCCGGGCGGCATACGCGGCCAGCGCGCCGGCCGCGTTGCCGGCCGAGGGAACGGCCAGTTTTCTCACCCCCAGTTCTTTAGCCATGGACACGGCCACGGCCATGCCCCGGGCCTTGAACGAGGCGGTCGGGTTGAGCGCTTCGTCTTTGATGTACAGCCGCGACAGTCCGAGTTCGCGACCCAGGCGTTGGGCGTGGAGGAGCGGCGTCCAGCCCTCTCCCAGACTGACGACGTTTTCCGCGCGTTCGACCGGCAACACCTCTTGATAGCGCCACAGGCTGGCCGGCCGGTCGGCCAGGTGCTGTGGGGCGAGGGCGACGCGGTCGAGATCGTAGTGGACCAGGAGTGGCTTCTGACACTGCCCGCACAGGTTGTAGAGCCGGTTCGGCGGATAGCTTTGGCCACAGGCGGCACAGGACAAATGGCTGACGTTCATGCGTGGTCCTCATCCGGGCAGGACGTGCTGGGCAAAAAAGTCGGGATAGCTGCGGGCCAGCTTGGTCCGGACCCGGCCACGCAGAACCGCCAGCTCCTGCGCGCTCGGCGCAGGGGTAATCGGCGGGGGAGGGGACAGGGCTAGGGCGAAACCGGTGTTGTCGCGGATGTCCTGAACGTCCGAGCCGGGGTGAATGCTGCGGCACGTCCAGCCGTCGGTGTGCCACCCCAGCACGGCTTTAGGCGTAATCAGCAGACTCGGGCCGCCCGGGCGGTGGACCGAGTCCGGGCTGGTGCCCGGGCTGGTCACGAAATCGACGCGTTCGACCAGGCTGCGTCGCGAGTGCTCGGTCCGGAACAGGATGACGCGGCGGGCCATGTAATACAGCATGGCCGAGCCATACGCCCCGGCCAGGCGGCGGCTGGGTGCCTGGTAGTCGCCGAGCACGTGCAGGTTCACGTTGGCGTCCCGGTCGATCTGGATGCCGCTCAGAAAGAACAGGTCCAACTCTCCCCGCTGGGCCAGAAAGTGCACCGCGCTGCTGCCGCCGGAGAACGGATAGTA
>JAGWBB010000166.1:2797-4386 GCA_021296095.1 Desulfurellaceae bacterium
GTGGGTCTGCTCGGCCAATACGCAGCCGGCGGCCGGGATGGGCGAGACGGCTCCGACCGCCACGGTTTCTCCGTCCCGGACCTGGCGGGCGATCAGCACCGCCATCAGCTCCTGGGGGGTATAGGCGGGCGGCACGGCCTAGACTCCGGCTCGGCGCGTATCGTCCACCCGGCTGAGGTAGGCGGCATGGTCGGCGGCGCCAAAGACGTAGCGGTCGAGATAGGCGCGGAACTCGTGCGGGTGTGCAGCCGCGGCCAGATAGGTTCGGCAGTGGTCCGGGTCGTGTTCGTACAGCCGGCCCAGACCGCACGGGTGAGCGCCCAGCGGGGCTTCTGCTACCACGTCAACGTCGATGGCGGGCAGGAAGGTGTCGTGGGGTGCGTCAGCCGGGCTGAGTCGGGTATCGACGACGGTCTCGGCGGTGACAATCACCCGCCGGGCGGCGCGGGCCAGCATCACATCGTCCCGGGGACCGGGCGTGATCGCGTTGCCCCAGCGGTCGGCCTGCAGGGCGTGGAAAACGGCGATATCGGGCCGGACCGGCTGAGCCACCACCACCTGTTCGCCGGGGGTGAAGGGGTTGTCCTGGACGAGCAGGTCGGGTCGATATGTCAACAGATCGGAGCCCAGCAGCCCGCGCACGGCCACAAACGGTACACCCATCGATCCAGCCTGGATCATGCTGTACAACACCCCTCAAGTGCTGTCCTTCATGTTGATCAGGCCGGCCCGCACGGCGCGCTGAAAGTTGGGCGCCGGACCGTAGGGGCCGAGGGTGCAGGAGCAGGTCTCGTAGCTGTCGATGAGTCCGGCGCCGATCAGCAGGTCGGCGTTCAGTCCGCCGCCGGTCAGGGTCACCAGCCCCAGGCGGCCGACCTGGCGTCTGACCAGCGCCCGCAAAAAAGCCATGGGTGCGTTGTCGAGGACGGCCGAGGTCATGCCCAGCAGGCTGCCGGCCTGCACGCTGGCCGCAGCGGCGTCCAGAGACTGGAGTTTGGTGCGCATGCGGGGCGCATCATAGGCAAAAGCGCCAGTCGCTGCAACGCTGAGCCCGGGGGCAGCCGCGGAAGATTGCCCGTCCCGAACATCCTCGCCCAGCCGGCCGGGCGACCACAGGGGGTACCGCCGGTGATGGCCCACGTCGGCCTGACGCCGCCGGCCGGACGACCACAGGGGGTCGCCCCTACATTCGCCCCGCTTTGCGGTCAGACCCCGACTTTGCTATGAGAGGCGGGGTCCGTGATACGGGCTGTCAAGGAGGCTGTTATGGCGCGCATACCCCCCTTTCGTGAGCTGCCCCAGGTCGGACACAGCGGAGAACGGCAGGCCTGGGAGGTGTTTGGGGCCGGCGATCAGCTGGGGACGGTCAATCTGCTGACCTCGGAGCGGGTCAAACAGGCGGCCGGCCTGGTGCGAACCGGGCGGGTGATCAACCTCAATCTGCCGCTCAACTTTCCGATTACCCTGTACGGCGGGTTTCGGACCGGCTACCGCCATCATATCGAGGTCAACCGCGGCGGGCGTGACGACTATGTGGACAATTTTGCCATGCAGGGCTCGAGCCAGTGGGACAGCCTGCGCCACATCCG
>JAGWBB010000167.1 GCA_021296095.1 Desulfurellaceae bacterium
CAAACGCGCGGTCAGCTTTCTGGGAGCTATCTATCTGGCCGCCTCGGTGATCCTCCTTAACTGATGACACTCCCTAGGCTTCTTCGACATAAAACAGCAGGTCGGTCAGCTGGGCGGTGGCCGTCTGGAGCTGCGGCCAGGTCTGCGTTCTCAGCGCCTCCTCAATCTCTCGGTGTAAGCCCACCGCCTCTTGGCGGTCTTCGGGTGTCATCCTTTCCAGCAGCCGCTGGCTGCGTTCCAGTAGCCGGCCGGCGGCAAACACCTGTTGGCGCAGCTCGTGGCGAGCGCGGTCCTCGTCGGTGTCCGGCTCTCTGGCGGGCGTCTCCTCCTGCTCGAGCGACTCGGCCGTGTCGGCGCGGCTCTGGGCCAACAGCTCGCGCAGGCGCTGACGAGCCCGGGCTATCTCCTCGGCCGACATGGCGGTGGTGGCGCCCTCAATCGTGATGTGGCGGGCTAGGCCGGTGCGCTTCTCAGTGGCCGTGACCTTGAGAATCCCGTCCAGGTCGAGTTCCATGCGGCACAGCATTTCATTGCCGGCCGGCACCTGGGACAGACCCTCAATGCAGAAGCGTCCGACCAGGATGTTGTTCAAGGCGTCCGGGTCGTCGCCCTGATAGATCGACACCTGCCAGTCGGTCTGCCCGTCGACCAGGGTGTGGTAGGAGTCGGTGCGGCTGACCGGCAGCGGCGTGTTGCGCCGAATAATCGGGTGGTAGCAGTGTTCGTGCGGTCTGCCGTTCAGCACGCCGAGGTGCGACGGACCGAAAGAGTAGGGCGAGATATCGACCAGCACCCGGTCGATATTGTGGCCGGCCTGGCGGGCGGCCAATACCCCGGCGCCAAAGGCGACACACAGCTCGGGCTGGAGGTCCTGATGGGGGACGAGGCCGGTCCGGTCCTCGAGCAGTTGGGCGACCAGCGGGGTGCGGCTCGCGCCGCCGACCAGCAGCACTTCGTCAATCTGGTCCGGCCGCTTGCCCGCGTCGCTCAGCGCCTGGTAGACGCTGTCCAGGGTCGTGTCCAGCATATGCCGGATCAGCCCTTCGTAGTCAGCCCGGGATATTTCCACATCGAGGTGGACCGGGACTCCGTCGCGTTCGGCCAGGTGCGCCTCTCGAATATGGGCGTAGGGCTCAAAGCTCAGGCGCTTTTTGGCCTCTTCGACCGCATACAGGAGACGGCTCATGGCTCCGGAGTCGTTACGCAGGTCGGGGCCGCCCGATTCGATGAACCGGTCGTGTACCCAGTCCAGCAGGTGCCGGTCAAAATCATCGCCGCCCAGCTGGTTGTTGCCGTGGCTGGCGATGACCTCGGTGATCTCGTCCTGGACCTGAACCAGGGACACATCAAACGTTCCCCCGCCCAGGTCGTAAATCAGGATCGTGCGGTTTCCCCGCCGGTCGGCGCCATAGGCCAGGGCGGCGGCGGTCGGTTCGTTCAGGATGCGGACGACCTCCAGGCCGGCGATACGCCCGGCGTCGCGGGTGGCCTGGCGCTGGGCGTCGGAGAAGTAGGCCGGTACGGTAATCACCGCCTGCGATACGGGCCGGTCCAATACGGTCTCGGCGCGGGTCTTCAGGCTGTCCAGGATCAGGGCTGAGATTTCCGGCGGAGAATAGCTATGCCGGCCCAGCACAATCCGTTCGGCAGAACCCATCAGGCGTTTGACCGACTTGACGGTGCGGTCCGGGTACAGGGGGTATTGATTCCGGGCCGGGGTGCCGACCAGGACGCGGTCGTCCGGGGCGAGGCCGACGACGGAGGGCACGACCCGCTCACCATTGATGGCGAGGACCTGGACCTCGTCGCCAACGATAGCCGCGACCTCAGAGTTGGTCGTGCCCAGGTCAATACCGAGGATAATGTCGTGTGTCATGGTCATTGGTCGATGTGTGCCGTTCGCCGTTCATCATTCATTATTTGCCGCAACCTCGACTTCGGCAAAGCGCAGCACTTGGCCGTTGCAGGTGTAGCCGGGACGGATGACCGCGAGCACCGTGCCGGGGACTGCGCCGGAGGTGCGGCTGACTGCGGTTGCCCGCATCAGGCTGGGATCGAAGGGCGTGTTGAGACCCCCGATCTCGTACACATCCAGCCGTCGCAGCAGATCGTCAAGGCGCTCCCGGGCCAGCCGCGTGCCTTCGACCAGGGCTGCGAGCACCGGACGCTGGCCGAGCCGGGCGCGCAGTCCGCGCAGGCTGGCCAGCCGCCGTTCGGCCTCGGCCAGATTGCGGCTCAGGTGGTCGCGGACCTCAAGCAGCTCGGACAATAGCTCGGTGCGTGCCTCGTGCCGCGCCTGGCTCAGTTGACGGGCCAGGCTGGGGTCAGCCGCAGGCGGCTGGCTCTGGGCGGCCTGCTCGGTCAGCCGGTCCAGAGCCTGGCCGAGTTCAGTGTGCAGACGGTTGGTAGCCCGGCCCTGGAGCTGGGTCTCGCGGGTCAGGGCGCTCAGCTGTCCGAGCAAAGAAAACAAGTCGGGGACCGGCTCAGGCGACGCCAGCACGTCCGGGGCAAGACCGGCCGGGGCCGGCTCTGGCTGGCCGAGATCGTCGAGCCAGGTTTGCACGGTTGCTAACAGACGCTGGCGCCGCTCCGGGGTGAGTTCGCTCACCGCTGTGGCTCCCGCAGGACGTTCAGCCACGCCGCCGGACCGACGTACCGTCG
>JAGWBB010000168.1:0-1099 GCA_021296095.1 Desulfurellaceae bacterium
AACAGGCAATCGTCACCAGCAGGCCGAACAGGCCGCCGCTGTAGAACACGCCGTTCAGGCTGTAGAGATCGATGACCAAGCCGAACAGCATCGGCCCGACTGTCATCGCAAAGCTGTGGACCGTCAGCAGCAGGCTCATCACCGTCCCCATGCCAAAGCCCTTGGCGTTCTCCATGGCCACCGCCATATGGGCCGGATAGGCTAGGCCAAACGCGGCACCGACGAGCAGATTGAGCACCACCAGATGCCAATAGGTCGTTGCAAGCGGAAACAGGGCCAGCGACACCGCGCTGATCAGTCCACCGATCACGATCAGCGTGATTTTATTCGCGACCCGGTCGGCCAGCCGTCCGCACGGCGCCTGCATGACTGTGCTGACCAGCACATTGAGCGAAATCAGCAGACCGATCTGGGAGGTACTGAGCGCCAACAGCTGGGCGGCCAACAGGGGCACGAAGACCCAAATGGCCGCATTCGCCGCCGCATAGCTGAGACGAAAGACCGACATGCCGACCAGCGGATAACACGAAAAGATCTCACGCAAGGGGAGATGCGTGGTGGTCCGGGTGTTCTTTTCATGGTGGACTTCGGGCAGGAACAACCACAGCAGGATCAGCGCCAACAGGCTCAGGATGCCCAGCAGAATGAAGCTGGCCTGCATGTTATACAGGTCTCTGACCACGCCACCCAGCACCGGCCCGCCCGCCACGCCGCCCAGAAAAGCCGTATTGATATAGCCACTATACCTGCCCTCCTGACCCTTGGGCGTCAGGTCGCCGACATAGGCCATGGAGATGGGCTGGACCATGGCCGTCGCCACGCCCTGGAGAGCCATGACCAGGGTCAGGACAAACAGGCTATCGGCCAGCAGAAAGGCGACCGATGAGACGGCATACAAGGCCAGACCCCACAGCAGAAACTCCTTTCTACCGCGCCGGTCGGAGGCGCGACCGATAAAGGGCAGCAAAAAAGTGCGCGAGGCCGAATGCGAGCCAAACAGAACGCCGATGGTGAAGCCCTCGGCCCCGAACTGCTGGGAATACAGCGGGATGAACGGCATGACCACCCCGTTGCCCAGCATGGTGGCGAAAATGGCCAG
>JAGWBB010000168.1:1157-3812 GCA_021296095.1 Desulfurellaceae bacterium
ACTTTCTCGTCTTGCAGCCGAGCGACCTCTTCCCGGGACAGTCCCAGCAGGTCACAGCACACCGACTCGGTGTCCTGGCCCAGGCACGGCGCCTGGCCATACTGGGGTTCAAAGCCGCTGTAGATGCCGGGGATGCCCGAGACCGGATGCCCACCGGTCTCAGGATGGGGGGGCGAGACCAGAAAGTCGCGGGTTTGAAACTGGGGGTCGTTGAGCAGGCTCTCGGTATCAAAGACCGGTGTGGCCGCCACCCCGACCTTTTGGAGCTGGTGCATGATATCGGTATTGGTGCGCTCGCGTGTCCACGCCGTCAGGAAGTCGTCAAGCTCGCGCTCATGGGCCTTGCGGCTTTTTTGATCCTGAAACCGCTCGTCTTCAATCCACTCGGGATGGCCCACCGCTCCACATAAGCTGCGCCACTCTTGTTCGGTCTCGACAACAATCGTGACCCAGCTGTCGTCGCCTTTGGCGCGATACACATTATGCGGGGCCATGAGTGTGTCGTGGTTGCCGATCCGGCCTTGATCGCGCCTGTTCATGGTGTAGTCCATGACCGCGTCGGGCAGCATCGAGGTCACCACCTCGGCCATAGCCAGATCGATATACTGGCCTTTGCCGGTCCGTTTCCTGCAGAACAGCGCCGCCTGTACAGCGTAGGACATGGCCACCCCGACCATGTAGTCCGGCCAGGAGCCGCCCAAACTGCTCGGCGGTCCATCCTCATAGCCGGTCAGGTGACAAATCCCGGCTGAGGCTTGGGTAATCGGTCCCCAGCCCACACAGTGACTATCCGGACCAGACTGGCCGACGGGCGTCCCCGATACCATGATGATGTCGGACTTGAGCTGGCGCAGGTCGTCATAGCCCAGGCCCCAGCGTTTCATCACCCCGCCGGTAAAATTCTCCACAACGATATCGCTGTGTTTGATCAGCTCCTTGGCCAGGGCGATACCGCGTGGATGACTCAAGTTGAGGGTGATGCTTTTTTTACTGAAATTGAGCCCGCTGAATAGCGGGGAGCCGTTCGGCGTAATCTCTTTGCGGGGGTCTTGGCCCAGAAAGCGAATGATGTCTACGCGCTGGTGAGATTCAATCCGAATGACCTCGGCACCCATCGCTCCCAGCCACGCGGTGCACTGCGGTGCGGCCAGAATCCAGCCAAAATCGGCAACGCGAATCCCTTCGAGTGGTAATGGCATGCTCTTCCCTCCTTATCCAGATGAACGGTTGGGTCTCTGCCCCACCCTTTTTCAGATCACCCCATCTGTGTGGAGCTGCTCCAACTGCTGCGCACTCAAGCCCAGCCGCTCGCCATACACCCGGTTATTGTGCTGGCCGAGCTGGGGTGCGGGGGAGCGAACCTGCCACGGGGTGGCTGAAAATTTAAACGGGGCACCGGGATACGTGATCGGTCCGGTTGCCGGGTGGTCAATATCAATAAAAAATTCGCGGTCCCGGAACTGGCTGGACTCGACGACCTCTCGCATGTCGCGCACCGGAAAAACCGGAATATGCAGCTCCTGTCCTTCCCGGGCCAGCTCATCACGTTTCTGCTCGGCAATCCAGGCGGCGACCGACACTTCCAGCGCATCGAGATTCTGAAAGCGACTCATCAGGGTCGCAAACAGCTCGCTGTCCGCCCATTCGGGCCGACCCATCAGCACCTTGAGGCTCTCCCAGTGCTGATCGGTCAGCGCCAACAGCGCAATATGACCGTCTTTACACGGAAAGACATAGGCCAGGCCCCACTTCGTCCGCCGCAGAAACCGACTGCGGTTGGGACCGTCCGGCGGCTCGTGCGTATACAGCGCGGTATTGGGACGAACCATGTGGGCGACCGCCTCGACCTCGGAGATATCAACGTGCTGTCCTTCCCCGGTCTGCTCGCGCAGAAACACCGCGCTCATCGTCGCCGACGCCGCAGTCCAGCCGCTCAGCAGGTCCGCCTGCTGACCGCCGGCTTTGACCGGCGGTTCGTTCTCAGGATCGGTCACATAGTTGAACGGCGTCTCATACCCGACCACACCGGCATGAAAGTTATTGAGATTATACGCCTTGTACTGATGGTAAGGACCGGTTTGCCCGAACGGAGAAATCGAGGTCACAATCAGTTGGGGCGCCAGCTGGTGGAGACTCGCATAGCCCAGCCCCAGATCGTCCAGAAAACCGGGGGTTTGGGTTTCGACCAGGATATCGGCGTCTTTCACCAGATCCCGAAACAGGGCCGTTCCCTGCGGCTGGGTGATATCCAGCGTAATGCCGATTTTATTGGTGTTCAGGTACAGAAACAGGGCACTGCGGTCGGGGTGCGGCTCATCGCCGGGAAACGGGCCACGCGTGCGGGCGACATCGCCACGGCCCGGCTTCTCAATCTTGATCACCTCCGCCCCCAGGTCAGCCATGACTTTGGTACAAAACGGACCCGTCACCCGTTCGCTCAACTCAACGATCTTCAGACCAGTTAGGGCACCATCAGGCATAGTTCTCCTCCCAAAGCGGTTATGAGATGGATCATCCTGACCGCCACAGAAGGAAGTACGGATGATCCACGTTCATCAGACTCCGGCCACTCTACTGCAAGCCGAGGGGAAAGAAAAGCTTTGGCGAAGCGAGCCGACGGCTCCAGATCACGGCGGGAGAAGGGCGGTCGGACAG
>JAGWBB010000169.1:0-1374 GCA_021296095.1 Desulfurellaceae bacterium
GGCAGATTTCAAGACTGTCCGGTTCCAGTACACAATCACCGGAACGAGCACCACCGTCGGCGCCAGCCACAGCACGAAGGGCGGGGAGAACTGGAAATTGGTCACCACAAAGGCCGTGACCGTGGCGATCGTCCCGCCCAGCATGCGGGTTAAATGGGCCGCAATACGCCGCTTCCCGGTCAGGGGCTGGCGACGGAACTGTCGCCAGTCGTACAGCCCAAAACCTCCCCCGAGTCCGCCAAAGGCCAGCAGCACAAGCCCCATCATCTCTCCCGACACCAGCAGGACGACACCAAAAACGAGCATGCCCGCTCCGGCCGCAGTCATCACCCCGGCGGCCACCCAGTCGATCCACGCCGGCTGGCCGGTCCGGTTGCGGGCGGTTCGCCAGCCCGTCAAGGCTTGGTGAAAGCTGAATATCGCGACGAGAAACAAAAACAGATTGGGTCGCAGGAGCGTCATCGGCAGCGCGGTCACGAAAATGATCACCATCCCCCAGAAGAACACCCGCCCGCTGCGTATATGCCAGGCCTGGCCTTTTACGGTGAATATGGCGCCAAAAGCGGCCAGCAGGCTGCAAAAGCCGGCCGTAATATGAATCGGCAGCAGGATGTCGTACATGGGCAGTCCTTCAGGCCAAACTTGACTTCAGCCGGCGGCTCTATTACTCCACACCATGATACACGCCAGTGCTGATAAGGAGAAGACGATGCCGACATGTGTGACCGAAGACGGAGCCGAGCTGTACTACCAGGTAGAGGGTCAGGAACAGGGCAAGCCGCCCCTGATTTTTATTCACGGCTGGTGTTCCAACCTGAATCACTGGCGAGAGCAGGTGGCGTACTTCCAGGACTCGCACCGCATTCTGCGNNTCGAGCACGCCCGGTTCCGGGCATACGCCCCAACAGCACGCCGCCGACATAGCGGCCCTGGCCCGCAAGGAGGGCTTTGGCGACGCGATAGCGATTGCCCACGCCGGCGGCGGTCCGGCCGGGGTTTCCTTCAGCCACGACTACCCCGATCTGGTCAGAGCCTACATCATGGTTGATTCGGCCGTGATGCCCGGCGCCGATCTTGAGCACCCGACCAAACCAGCGGCCCGGTTCTACGCCGAGATGATAGACCGACTGACGGCGCCGGACGGCGAGAGCTACTTTCGGGAGCTGTATGCCAGCTTTTTTGGCCCGCAGGCCGCCCCCCAGCTGGTCGAGACCGCAGTCGGAGAGGCCTGCCGCACACCGGTCGAGGTTCGGGTCAAAGAGATCAAGCTGATGGCCTCCGACAGCCTCACCCCGGCCGCGGCCATGTCCCAGCCGACCCTGGTCATCGCCGGTCCGTGGATGGCCGACAGCTTCCCGCAAGCCGTTGATCACG
>JAGWBB010000169.1:1552-3112 GCA_021296095.1 Desulfurellaceae bacterium
TCGGTGTTTGCAGCAGCACCGCATACAGTCAGGACAAAACCCTGGCCGGATTTCTGTCAGAAAAGCGCAACGCCACCCTGGCGACCATTCGGGCCGACGGCAGCTCGCAGCTGACCCCGGTGTGGTTCCACTGGGACGGTGAGCAGTTTGCGATTTCCATGACCACCGAGCGCGCCAAATACAAAAACCTGGCCCGCGACCCACGCATCAGTCTGTGCATCGACGACGTGACCGGTACCGCGTATGTCACCGCAGAGGGAAAAGCCGAGATCCGTGACAGCGATATCTGGGACGATACGCGCAAGATTCTGGTCAAGTATCGCGGCGAAGAAGGCGGGGCAGCCTACCTCGAACGGCTGAAAAAACAGCCCCGGGTGCTGGTCGTCTTCGCACCGACCCGGCTGGAAACGCTGGGGCTGGCCGAGTAGACCAGTCCCCGCGCGGCGCTGCTTTAGCCCGCAGCGTCCAGACCGGCTTGGGCACAGGCAATATCCTGCTCTACGGTTCCGCCGCTGACCCCAATTGCCCCGACCACGGCATCGCCGCTCCGAATCGGCAGCCCGCCGCCAAAGGTCACAATGCGCGGAAGATGGGGCACCCCGGCCACGAGCGCAGGATCGTCCTTGATAGAATTGAAAAATTCCTGCGATGGCATGCCCAACAGTGCGGTATAAGCTTTATTCTGGGATGCCTCAATACTGACCAAGGGGGTGCCCTCCATGCGACAAAACGCTTTCAGCAAGCCACTTTCGTCGAGAACGGCCACCACCTGGCCGATGCCCAGTTCCTCAGCCTTGGCAACGGCCGCAGCCACCATCTTTTGCGCAACGGCCGCGCTGATACTCTGCTTGGTAAACGTGTCTGCCATACGATGTCTCCTCCCGTGTTTATGAGCCTGACAGGCGGTCCGAGTGCCCCAGATCCTTTTCCGGCGCGATGCGGTCCCGGACCCGCTGTTTCAGCTCTTTGAGTTCAGGAAAACGCCCCTGCTCCTTGCGCGACCAGATCACCTCGTCGTTGAGCCAAACCTCAAAAATGCCGCTCCCGCCCGGCACCAGCGCCACCTCTCCCAACTCAGCGGCAAACGTCGTCAGCAGCTCCTGGGCTGTCCAGCCGGCGCGCAGCAGCCAGCGACACTGGCTGCAATACACAATCTCAATACGCGGCAGATGCGTCATAGTGCGGCGTTCAGGCTCAAAAAATCGCCACCGGCTGACACGGCGAGCCGGTGCTGCCGACAATGCGCAGCGGCATGGCGGAAAAGAGGAATTCGGAGCGTCCTTCCTCTTTACAAGCGGTGGCCAGGGCGTCGAGCGCCGCGTTATCAATCAGACACAGACCGAGCAGCGGAATCCCTAGATGGACGCCAAACACAAAGCCGTCATAGCCAATCGGGCGTTCGTCCATCAGATCCCAGACCAGGGCTGAGACATCGTGCTGGCGCAGCCACTCCAGACAGGCAATATGCAGCCCGGGGCGCGTGGTCACGCTGGCAAATCCCTGCGGCGAGATGACCGGCACCGCGTCCGGCTCGGCCGCCTCATACGCCTCACGGCCGCT
>JAGWBB010000169.1:3210-7937 GCA_021296095.1 Desulfurellaceae bacterium
ACGTCCAGCAACACTCCGCGTGACACCACGCCGTCGAACCACACGTCCAGGGCGCCCCAGCTGGCGCCGGCGTGGCCGACGTGGTCGCTGAAACGGCGCCCGTTGTACAGCTGGCCCTGGTACTCGACATGACACAGGGCATCCATATGGGTCATGGTGTGGCCGTGATAGATCATGCCAAAATAATCCACCGCCGCCTGCGAGGCGCCGCGCCGAATCGGATACAGCATGTGGTAGTCCAGCGCAGGCTGGGGAGGGATGTCGCGCGACAGCGAAACCACCCGGCCGCGGCGGGCCAGGGCTACCGCAGCGGCCCGTTTTTCCGGGCTGATCAGGTTCAGGGTTCCGCGCTGGTCGTCAGCCCCCCAGCGGCCCCAATTATTGAGGCGCTCGAAATAGCCCTCGACCTCGGCCTGTGACGGCGGCGTCCAGTCAGCCATGCCCTTCCCCCCCAGGCTCGCCCGTTGACCCGGACACGCCGTACAGCTCGGCCGCGTTGTGCCACACCATCTGTTCCCGGTCGTGGGCCGGGATGGGCGCAAACGTCTGAGCCATAAACTCACGGCTGTTCGGCCAGGTCGAGGTGGCGAGCGGAAAATTCGTGGTCCACAGGATATTCCCGGCGCCCAGAAAGCGGTGGGTGTGGAGCAGGCTGTGGCGGTCGTACCAGCCGGTGAAATAGCACTGGCGCTTGAACAGCTCGGTCGGCGTCAGCTCATAGCCCTGCAAGTCCAGGCGAAACTGCTCAGAATGATAGTCGGCCGCCTCCAGGGCAAACACGCCCCAGCCCAGGGCGCTCTCGGCAAACACGACGCGCAGGCGCGGAAAGCGCGCCAAAATCCGCGACACCAGCAGGTTGCCCAGGACTGTGGCGGAGCTGAACGGACGCGACAGGGCCTGGAAGGCGCCGCTCAGCGCGGACGAAAACGCCGGGTCGGGCGGAAACTGAATATCCGGCGAGGCGCCGGCGTGGAAACACAGCGGCACGCCCAGCGCCTGGCAGGTCGCCCAGACCGGATCGTACTCGGCCTCGTTGACATGCGGCAGCTCGCGCAGGTGCATGGGAATGGCCGGATACACCACCCCGCGGTGTCCCTTGGCCACCGCGCGTTCGATCTCGGCAACCGTTGTCTCAACCGGATACAGGGGTACCAGACACTGGGGGATAAAGCGCGGGCTGGCGGCCGCCCACTCCTCGATCAGCCAGTCGTTGTAGGCCCGGACACAGGCCAGCTCGAGGGCCGGATCGGTCAGCCGACCAAAAGTCTCTCCGGCCAGACCGGCCAGGCCGGGATACAGCACCGCAGCGTCCACGCCGTCGGCGTCCATGGCTTTCAGCCGCTCGGCCGGACTATGGGCGAGCGGGGAGACATCCTCCCAACGCTGCGGCAACTGATTGCGATCAGCCAGGGTGGCGCCCGCAGCGGCAACCCCGTCCAGAGCTACCGGCCGGCCATCAACCAGCCAGCGCTGGCTGCCATCGGCCTGCTCGACCAGGTGCGGAACCCGTTCCCGCCAACTTTTGGGGAGACGCTGGGTCCACACCTGGGGGTGTTCGACCACGTGCTCGTCGCTGCTGATAAAACCGAATCGGCGTTCCACCCGCCCCTCCCGGCCTAGGCCAGCTTGTAGAGGTTTTGCGCGTTGGCGTACAGCAGCCGCTCGCGCTCGTCGGCCGGCACATCGACCAGGGTGCGCTCAACCGTCGCCCACGAGTCGGGATAGGTCGAGGTGTTGTGCGGATAGTCCGACTGCCACATGATGTTGTCGATGCCGATCATGTGACGCGACGCCAACCCGACCTTCTCAAACCAGAAACACACGTACATCTGACGCCGGAACTGCTCGCTGGGTCGGGTCACCACCCCCTCGGTCCACAGCCGGCGGCGTTCCCACTCGTGGTCGCAGGCCTCCAGGGCATAGTTGATCCAGCCCAGGCCCGTCTCGGCGCATACCCACTTGAGACGCGGATAGCGCTCCAGATTGCCGGAGAAGATCAGGTTGGGCAGAAACTGACACACCGCCGACAGCCCGCCGGGAATAAAACTGACCGTGATCTGAGCCCGGTTATAGGCTTTCCAACTCGGCGGACGCAGCACAATCCCGGCGTTGGCGTGCCAGTGAATCGGCACCTCGAGTTCCTGACACACGTCCCACAACGGGTTCCAGTACGGGTCGTTGATCCGGGGTACTGACCCGGCCGCCGAGCCCGTTCGTCCCGGCCCTGCAGCACGAGGTTGGGCTCGGCCACCATCAGAATCCCCTTATGCCCCTTTTTGACCGCGCGCTCGACCTCGGCCACCGCCACGCTGATATCGCTCAGGTAGGGGATCAGGGCCAGCGGAATATAGCGCGGGCTGACCTCGCTCCACTCGGTCAGCCCGTCGTTATAGGCCCGAATACAGGCCAGCTCAAACTCGGCGTCACCCTGCAGAAAGGTCGCGTTCTGGACCGGTGGGTTGGGAAACAAGACCTCGCCATCCACCCCGTCCTCGTCCAGGACCTTGAGCCGTTCGACCGGATCGTAGACCTTGAGCGGCACCTCTTCCCAGCGCTGCGGGTGATAGGTCCGCCGGGGATCGTCCATCACCGCCGGACAGTTACACACCCCCCGGGTATCGACGACCTTGCCGTTGATCGACCAGCGCTCAACGGCGTGCTCGACCGGCTCGGCCATCAGCGCGGGATCGCGCGTTTCAATAATATGCGGAATGCGATCCCCCCACCTGGCCGTGGACATCCGGTCCAGGAACGTATTCTTATCCAACTGGCCGTGGGAATCCGCGCTGATTAAGCCGTGACTGATATTCATGGGCGGAACCCTCTCCCTAGCCCTCTCCCTGTAGGGAGAGGGAACTACTTTTCCATGCCGGCGATAGCGTCCTGGGTACTCCCGCCATAGCTCTCGGCCGCGTCCTGGTCGAACGTCAGCACCATCAGGCTTGCCCCGTCCGGCCCGCAGACAAGCGGCTGCGCGTCTTCACCCGCCTCTACGAAACGCAGGCCCTTGGCTTCGAGCGACTTGCCGCCGACCGAGGCCGAGCCGGACAGCACGACCTCGTAGCGTCCATAGGCCGGTGCGCCGGGCGCAAAGGCCATATGCGGCGGGCACGCGATGATCCGGGCCGAGGGCCCGCGGCTGTCGGGAATCAAGACCTTTTGGCGTGCGTCGGGATGGCCGGGCAGCGGCTCCCAGTCCACCTCGTGGGCGTTGCACGAGAATTCCCGGCCACGCGTGTTGGCCTGGTAGCGGCGCTTCCTGTTCCGCATCATGACCACCCCGCCGGGCTTGGTGTGCAGGACCAGCATGTCGTGCCGACTGACCTTGAACGGGCCGTAGGGCACGTTGTGCTCGGTGTAGTGGACAGCCGGAGCGTCCAGCCGAAAGGTCGGAAACTCCATCGAGCCTTCGAGCAGGAGCTGAAACTGGGCGGCCAGATGAAAGTGCGGCTCCACCTCATAGCCCTCGGAAATCTGGGCCCGGACAGCCTCTGGTCCGCCGTCTTCGCCCCTCAGGTACATTTGCAGCCGGGTCTCCCCGTCGCCATCCAGCGCCAGCGTCTTCCACGCCACCTCGGACGGCTCAACAGCAAAGCGATGTGTATCCATGCTCCCTCCTTGTTGGACAGCCTGCCGAGCGTACTCAGCCTACGCATGGCTTACTGTATCGGACGGCTGATCGTCAAGACGCCGGCCACAGCGTTGAAAGCCGGACCTGAATCTGTCACAAGGGGTGGGAGCGAGGAGGGCGCTGTCATGCAGACAATCGGCGGTTTATGGCACCTGATACGGGGCAGCTACGGCAAGCTGGCGCTGGCTATTGGCTGCGGCCTGCTGTTTGCCGGGACCGGACTCATTCCGCCCCTGCTCATCCGGCAGATCATTCAGTGGATCACGGATGGGGGCGGCACACTCGAAGCCCTGATCCTCATCACCGTACTGCTGCTGGTGGTGTATGTCGGCCGCGGCCTGGCCCGCTACGGCTATGGGCGCTTTTCACACGAAGTGTCGTTTGACGTGCTGCACAGCCTGATGGTCCGGGTGTATACCCACCTCCAGGGTCTGCCCCACCGCTTTTTCAACAACCAGCGGACGGGCTCGCTGATCGCCCGCTCGATCAACGATATCGAATCCATCGAAGACTTCATCGCCCACGGCATTCCAGAACTGACCATCGCCTGCGTCCTGCCCACGGCCATGATCAGCGTGCTGTTTTATCTGAACTGGCAGCTGGCCCTGATTGCCCTGGTGCCGCTGCCGCTGGCCAGCTGGCTGGTCTTCCGTTCGGTCTCAAGAGTCCGCAAAGAGTGGCGACCGGTCCGCACCCGGCTCGAAGAACTCACCGCCCAGGTGCAGGACAACCTGTCCGGGGTCAGCGTGATCAAGTCCTTCGTGCAGGAAGGTCGCCAGGCGGCCGCCATCGAGACGCGCAGTCGCCGGCTGCACGACGACATGCTGCGCGCCAGCAGCCTGTCGTTCGTACCGGTCGGGGTGATCGAGGTCACCAGCGGTGTGGGAGTCGTTCTGGTTGCCCTGGCCGGCGGCGGGATGGCCCTGGCCGGCACGGTCAGCGCGGCCGACCTGTTCGTGTTCATTGTCTACCTGACCCAGATCTACCAGCCCTTTCTGCAGCTGGCCAATACCAACGACACCCTGCAAAAGGCTGCCGTCAGCTCGGAGCGCGTGTTTGAGCTGCTCGACATCCAGCCCGATATTGTCAGTCCCCC
>JAGWBB010000169.1:8009-10874 GCA_021296095.1 Desulfurellaceae bacterium
ATTCGGGTGCCCCAGGGCTCTATGGTCGCCCTGGTCGGCTCGACCGGCGCGGGCAAAACCACGGTCACCAGCCTCATTCCCCGTTTTTACGACCCCCAGCACGGCAGTGTGAAGATCGGTGGCCATGACGTGCGCACACTCGATCTGCACTTCCTGCGCAGCCATATCGCGACTGTCCTCCAGGACGTCTTTCTGTTCCACGGCACGGTACGCCAAAACCTGCTGTTCGGCCGGCCGGACGCCAGCGAGGCCGACATGCGAGCCGCAGCCCAGGCCGCCAACGCCGAAGAGTTCATCCTGGACCTCAGCGACGGGTATGACACCCTGATCGGTGAACGCGGCGTCAAGCTCTCGGCCGGTCAGAAGCAGCGTCTGTCGATTGCTCGGGCGATACTCAAAGACGCGCCAATCCTGATTCTTGACGAGGCGACCTCCTCGGTCGATACCGAAACCGAGCACCTCATCCAGCAGGCCATCTCGCGTCTGGCCGCCCAGCGCACCACGGTCGCCATTGCCCATCGTCTGAGCACAATCCGGCACGCCGACCTCATTGTTGTCCTGGACAAGGGGCGGATTGCCGAGCAGGGCACCCACGCCAGCCTGCTGGCCCACAACGGCCACTACGCCCGCATGGTCCGCGCCCAGGACTTGTCCCGCGAGTGGCAGCTTGAAGTGAAACCGGCGCTGACCGCAGCCGCCGACTGAACGCAGCCCGCACCCCGGCTCGACTTATGATCGGGCAGTCCGGGCGCGGACGTAGTCCGGTTTGCGGTTCTCGCGCAGCGCCTTGAGCGCCTCCTTGTGATCCTGGGTGGTCAGCGTTAGCGCCTCGTAGGCCAGCCCGGCGTCCATAATCAGGTTGGCCTGCTGTTTCAGCCACTTGTTCACCGCCAGTTTGCTCCAGCGGATCGCCCAGGTCGGCCCGTCGGCCAGNGGCAACACCTCCTGCTCGGGCACGGCATAGTTGACCAGACCGATCTGGGCCGCATCCGCGCCGGTGATGGAATCGCCCAGCATCAGGAATTCCTTGGCCCGGTTGGGACCGATCAGCAGCGGCCAGATCACGGCCCCGCCGTCCCCGGCCACCGCGCCGAGGGCGACGTGGGTATCGGCCAGCTTGGCCGTTTCGGACGCGACCGTCACGTCACACAGCAGTGCGACGTTGGCGGCAAAACCGAGCGCGTCACCGTTGATGGCGGCGACGACCGGCTGTTCGACATCGAGCAGGTTCTCGATCACCCGCCGGCCATCGGCCATCACGATTCGTCTGCCGCCGCGGCCTTTGTTCTTGGTCGGCTTGTCACGGCTGGTCAGATCGCCGCCCACGGAAAACGCCTCGCCTGCCCCGGTCAGCAGAATCGCGTTGACGTCACGGTCCTGGGCCAGGTCCAGCCAGATTTGCTCGAACTCGTGGTGGAGTGCGGCGTGAACCGCGTTGCGCTGGTCGGGTCGGTTAATGGTCACCGTGGCCACCCGGTCGGCGACCTCGACGTGCAGATACTCGTAGTCCGTATAGTCCAGCATGGTTTCATGGCCTCCTTTTGTTCCTGGTACTAGCACCGGGCCGGTGCGCCGGGCAAGTTGTGGTGTTCCTCACCTCTCTCGGAGCGTCGGCTTCCGCGCGCACGACCACCCCACTCCACTCGGCCGTTCACCGCTCAGTCCTCCTCGCCGCCCCGCAGCGCTCGCTCGATATCCGTAATGACAAAGTTCTGCTTGGCTTGCTGCCACTCCAACGTGACCGTCTCTCCCGATCTCGGAAAGTCCTCCGCCACACACATCCCCTCAACTCCCTGCACAAACTCTTCCCCTAAGGTCGTCACCTGTACGGTCGTCCGGCCTAACTCCTCGCCATCGACCCGGGCCACAACCTCGTGTTCCCCGTCGCCCAGCAGGTTCCAGTTGAACAGCAAGCCGAAACCGTTGTCGCTGTCCCCGCACGCCCGCTCCGTGTCCCGCCGCTCGGTTCCATACGCGGCTACCTGTGGGGTCAACTCCCCGAGCCTGATCTCCACCGCCTCCGCCTCGCACACCCAGCCCGATATCAACCCAATGCCACTCTGAAAGGAGTACGGACTCGGATTCTCCAACACCCCCGTCAGCGAGGCTGTCGGCGTGGACGGAATCCCTACCAGCTGCGGCCCGTCCGCCAGCACGAAGTTCTGACTGCTCTGCTGCCACACCAGCGTCACGCTCTCGTCCATACGCGGAAAGTCCTCGACCCCACATAGTCCCTCAGCCCCCTGGAGAAACTCCGTGCCCAGCGTCGTCACGGTGACCGTGACCCGGGCCAACTCCACGGCATCCACATAGGCGACCACTTCATGCTCGCCATCGCCCAGCAGATTCCAGTTGAACAGCAAGCCAAAACCGTTATCGCTGTCCCCGCACGCCGATGCCGTGTCCAGCCGCTCGGTTCCATACGCGGCCTCCTGCAGGGCTCCATCCAGCTCGATCTCCACCACCTCGGCCGTACATACCCAGCCCGACAGCAGCCCAATCCCGCTCTGAAAGGAGGTGTGATCCGGATTCTCCAGAAAGCCCACCACCAGGCGCGTTTCCAAGGTATAGTCCCCGGTCCGACTTCCATTGCCCTCCACAGCCACCACGACCGTCCCCTCCGCTACGCGGGTAGTCAGCCGGAAGTTTCGTCGCATCCCGCCAGCATCCGTACCGGCCAGTTCCTCGCCGTCCTGCCAGACGGTCCCGACAGTATCGGTCGAGCCGGTGGTCTCGACCACCAACACTCCGGCCCGGGGCAGGATAAATCGGAAATAATCGACATCGTCCGCTGTATTGATCTGCCCGACGGTGGAGGACATCCAGGGTGCGATGCTACCCAGCCGGACACGGGTCGCTTGGGCG
>JAGWBB010000170.1 GCA_021296095.1 Desulfurellaceae bacterium
TTGACGGGCTTCTCTCCCCGCGAATGCCATCATTACTTCCAGCATTGTGGCTACAGATAATGGTGAACCGCTCTAGTGGGGCCGGAAGTAGGGAATCACGTATTTGCCGAACAGGCGGATCGAGTCCATGATGTTCTGGTGCGGAATGCCGCCGAACTGCATGAAGCACAAGACCTGATCGATACCCGTCTGTTCATATCTTTTCAGAATACGAATGCAGGTGTCGGGATCGCCCATACAAAAGGTCCCGCCCTCGATGAGGTCGTCGAGCGTCTTGCCCGTCCGCTCGCCCTGCACCGCGCCGACCGCGAATTTATACGAGTCGGGTACCTTCACCCCCTGCTCCTGCCACGGCCGATACAGCTGGACCGACTTGTTCAAAAACCACTCGCCGGCCGGGCCACCGACCTCGCGGGCCTGTTTGTCGGTCTCGGCGCAGTGCACGATCCCCAGCGCGGCAACGTTGTCGTTGACAAACGCCCCGACCGGCTCGGCCTCTTGAATGCCCTGCCGATAGATTTCCACCCGCCGGTGCAACTCCTCGGGGTCGCCGATATGAAAACACAGCGCGCCAATCCCCTTACGGCCGGCGTTGGCAAAACTGTCCGGCTGGGCGCAGGCGACCCACAGCGGGGGGTGCGGCTTCTGGACCGGCTTGGGAATGACCGAACGCGGCGGGACCTTGAAATAGTGGCCCTCGTGCGAGAAGGTCTCCTCCGTCCACATGCGGGGAATCATGCCGATGGCTTCTTCCCACATGGCCTTGGTCTCTTCCGGGTTGATCTCAAAGCCGCCCATCTCAATCAGGGTGGTGGACCGCCCGGTGCCCAGTTCCATCCGCCCGTCGCTCAGAATGTCGAGCACCGCAGCCCGCTCGGCGACCCGAATCGGATGGTTGTACTGGGGCGGCAGGAGCGCCACCGCGTGGCCGATCCGAATCGTACTCGTCCGCTGGGAAATCGCTCCGTACAACACCTCCGGGGCCGGACAGTAGGAAAATTCGGTCAGAAAGTGATGCTCGACCGTCCAGAAATGCTCAAAGCCCATTTCCTCGGCCAGCATCACCTGGGCGATGACCTGCTTATAGGTGTCCTGTTCGATGCCCGGATAGTGGGGTTCCGGAATCTGGATTTCATACATCAGACCGAATTTCATGGCGCTTCCTCCTTTGTCAGTGTTCAACAAGGCTGGCCAGCAGCGCCCCGGCTTCGGGCGCGTCGAGCAGCATATTACCCACCAGCACGGCGTCCACTTTGCCGTGCAGGGCCGCGCACTCGTCGGCGGCCGCCAGCTCATCCAGGACTATCACGGTCTTGTGGGGCGGGATCAGGGCGGTGAGCTGTTCAATCTGTCTCGGCTCGATCCTGCCCGACGGCGAGCTGACGCCCAGCACGAACGCCCCTGCGCTCAGCGCCACATCAACCTCGGCCGGGGTCTGGACCGCGACCACCGGTGTCACATGGCTGGCGCTGGCGACGCTGACCAGATGGCTCAAGGCGTCGGGCTCAAGCCCGCCGGCCCATAGGACAAGCGCGTCCGCTCCGCACAGCCGGGCGTGATTGATCTGGCGCGGGTGGATGACCAGGTCGAGCCGCAACACGGGCGCGCTGACCGCCTCCGAGACCGCTCGCAGGTCGTCGAGCGAGGTGCCGAACACGCTCGGCTCGGTGTACACGCCGACCGCGCCGACCTCGGCCTCATCACAGGCCCGGGCCAGGGCCACCAGGTCGGTCTGCGACCAGCTCCGGCCGGTGCGGGGATCGGTCCGCTTGAGGGCCGCAATACAGGCCAGCTCCTGCTTGTGGGTGGTGACGTACTGGGCAAAGGACCGGATACTGGGACGGATCTCGCTCAGCGGCAGGTCGGCCAGACGCGTCAGCTCGGCGTCTTTTGCGGGGCGTAAGGCGTGCCAGTCCATACGCCTAGTCGCGCCGGAAGCGCGACAAGTCGGGCAGACCGGTCCGGGCGGTCACACCGCCATCGACCCGGATCGCCTCGCCGGTAATAAACGACGCCTCGTCAGAGGCCAGAAACAGGACTGTGTTGGCAATCTCCTCAGGCTCGCCCATCCGACCGATCGGGTGAGCTTGAGCCTGGACCTGACGGAACTCATCGGCCCGCTCACCGCCCAGCAGCTGCGCCACCCGCGTATTGATCGCTCCGGGACACACGCAGTTGACCCGGATATTGTGTGGGGCGTTTTCAATCGCGGCGGTACGCGTCAGGTTGATCACCCCGGCCTTGGCGGCGTTGTACGAGGCCATGCCGTAGTCGGCCCCGGTTCCCGAGATGGACGCGGTGTTGATAATCGTGCCCGCCCCCTGTCGGTGCATGATCGGCAGGCAGTACTTCATACCCAGGAAGACGCTGGTCAGGGTCACGGCCAGAACCCGGTTCCAACCCTCCAGGTTGTACTCTTCCAGGCGTCCCAGCTCGGCCAGGCCGGCGTTGTTGAACATCACGTC
>JAGWBB010000171.1:0-1475 GCA_021296095.1 Desulfurellaceae bacterium
GGGTCTGACGATTGAAGATAGCGCCGCCCTTGATGGCTACGATTTCACCTTTTTTGATCGGCTCAGACGCAAACAGTCCCCGGCCGTGAATGGGGCTGTCTTTGACCGTGGTCTTGGGCGAGCGGTAGGACCGGCTGGACATCAGGGCCTCTTGCGGCGGGCGCAGGCTCGATTCAGACGGCCACGTCGGAGTCTGACCGCATGAAAAGTCGAGGTTTGCCATCAAGGACCGCTTGCTGCCGCACAGCCGCCACGCTGCAAGTCCTCACCTACGCCGACCGTGCCGGTCGTACCTGATCTCGAAGCGGCGAATCCAGACCGGGTCGCCGGTCGTGTTGTGTAGGCTGATCGTCGCCCCGGGCGAGACGGGATGGTTAAAGACCCTGCTGTCGCGGTCCCACTTCTTCTTTACGTCGGTGCGCCACACGCGGGCACCGTCGATGCGAACCTCCAACTCGCCCTTCAGTCCGTAGTCCCGCCACTCGCCGACCATGTGCGTGACACGCTCCGCGCCACGCGGCAGCCGGAACCTCAGAATCCTGGTCGGAGCAGGACAGGGGCGCTTGCCAACGGGGTTTCCGCCAAGACACGTCTCCTCTTGAATGAAGCCGTGGGAGTACCCGGTGGGCACGGACGGCAATGAGCGCCGGGTGCGTGTCAGTCTTCCGTCCAGCGCCCGAATGTCTTGTTGCAGGTGGACCAGAATGAAGTCCACCTCGGGGTCGGGCACGAAGCCGCGCGTCTGGCGGACATTCCTGAACGCTTGGGTTAATTCGGCATACTGTCTGTGCAGCCCGCCTGGACTGGCATAGCGGGACTGTTGAAAGCGGAGCGCCGCCTCATGGAGCGCGCGGGTGCGGAAGTCGGGTTGGTGAGCGAGCAGCAGCGAGGTGCCACCGACAATCCGGCCTGTCAGAGCGTCCAGCTCCGTCCCCTGCGCCGGGGGCGGACCAAGCGTCCAGGCCAGGATGACAACGAGCATGGGCTTCCAGTGAAGATACCGGAGACGCATTGGGAGAAGCCTACCCTATCGATCCGCCCTTTTCCAGCAAAAAGCAGAGGAGCAACAGGTGATGATGAGGGAGGCTTTCGCTCCTCGGTCAGAGCCTGCGAGCTGGCGGCTATGGGTCGGGCAGGGGTGCAAAATGCATGCTGATGATGCGCCATTCCTCTGCCGGACGGGCGTAGGTCAGCATGTACTGGCCGTGGGAGAGTTCCTGTGTTCCGTCAGTGGGTATGGTCGTCAGCTCGTAGTGACCCCAGGCGACTCCGGTCCCTCCGGCGACCAGATACTGGGGATAGACGAGCCGCAGGGTCGCGCTGTCGTGGCTGTCGAAATACTCCTTGACGGCCTGCTCAAAGGCGTCTTTTCCTTCGATCGGAAACGGCGAGTACAGACCGTACAGGACGATGTCGTCGTCGGCCGGGTCAACCGCAGCCGCCAGGTCTCCGGTGTTGAGGGCCTGGATTTCGGC
>JAGWBB010000171.1:1594-5388 GCA_021296095.1 Desulfurellaceae bacterium
GGTGTTCAGGAGAGCGGTGAGAAATCCAGGGCGACGAGCAACCATTCGTCGGCCTGTCGGGTGTAGGTGAAGGTATAGCGTCCGTGCAGCACCCGGCGCGGACCGACCCGGCGCTGTTCGCGCAGGGTGTAATGTCCCCAGGCCAGGGCGCTGGTGCCGGTGATGGAAAATTTGGCGTCGACGGGTTCCCATTTGGCATAGTCGTGGTCGGCAAAATACTGTCGGATGAGCTGTCGAATAGCAGGCTTGCCCTCGACCGCAAAGGGTGTCAGGGTCCCGAATAAGACCGCTTGATCGTGAGCGGCCGCGGTAAAGGCGCTCGGGTCCTGGCCGTTAAACAGACGAATGTCGGTCTCAAAAATCCTCCGCACCTGGGCCATCTGGTCTTGCTGGGCGGCCGCCGGTCCGCTCAGGATACAGACGCCGAGCGCCACCACCATCAGAAAATTTCTGCCAGCCATACGATTCTCCTCCCTGGAGCGAAGTCGCGGAGCATGTCTATCCGTCCCCCTCTTCTTAAACCCCAGCTCCCGGTCCAAAGCAACACCTCGGGTTCGGACTCTCCCCACGCTGGCTGTCCGCTCCAAGGGGACACGCGCGTTGACAAGCCCGACCGCGGGTGCCACATTCCAGCCCGTGGGGGAGAGACGAACCTATGCGGAAAAACCTGAAGCTCGAAGAACTGGGCGACTTTCTGGACCAGGCCAAGTGCGCCACCCTGGCCACCCATTTCCGTGACGGCACGACGCTGCTGTCACCGGTGTGGCACGAGTGGCGGGACGGCGGCTTCACGGTCGCCGTCGGCGCCGGGGACATCAAGGTCCGTCATATTGAGCGCGACGCGCGGGTGAGTATCAGCATCGCCGAAGACACGCCAGGTCCGGGGCCGGGCAACCATCGGCAAAGAAGGGGCCAAGGACATCATCCGACGTATTGCCATGCGCTACCTCGGTTCTGAGCAGGGGGCGCGCTACGCCGAACTGATCACCCAAGCCGATCTGGCCCTGATTCGGATCGAGCCGGGCGTGCTCCGCGCCTGGGATTTTGCCGACGAGCCGGATCTGGCCGGCTGACACAAGGAGGACTGCACGATGGTGAAGCTGATGGCCTGTTTACGCCGCAAGCCCGACATGTCTGAAGAGGCCTTTCACCGCTACTGGAAAGACACCCACGGCCCGCTGGTCAAAAGCGTGCCCGAGTTCAGCCGCTATGTGCGCCGCTATATCCAGTCCCACACCGCCCAGAGCGCGGCCTCGCTCTTTCCGTCCCAGGCAACTACGCCCTACGACGGGATCGCCGAACTGTGGTTTGACAGTGTGGAGCAGATGCAGCAGGCGTTTGCCGAGCCCCGCTATCTGGAAATCATCCGACCCGACGAACTGCGCTTTCTCGACCTGCCAAACTGCGTGTCTTTCATCGTCGACGACGTGCCGATGGTGGAGGGCTAAGCCAGCACCTCCCGAACCCCGGCGATGATGGTCTGCCGACTGGGGAACACGTGGCTTTCCAGGGCCGGACTGTAGGGAATGGGGACCTGAAGGGCACACACCCGTTTGACCGGCGCCTTGAGACAGGCAAAGGTCTCCTTGTCCTCCGTGACCAGAGCCGCAATCTCGGCCGACGCGCCGGCGGTCGGCCCGGCTTCGTCGGCAATCACCAGCCGACCGGTTTTGCGGACCGAGGCGCGGATGGTGTCCTGATCCATCGGCACCAGGCTGCGCGGGTCAATGACCTCGGCCGCAATGCCGTCTTGCTGGAGCGTCTCGGTGGCGGCCAGGGCTTCATGCACCATCCAGGCCAGGGCCACAATAGTCACGTCGCCGCCCGCGCGCTTGATATCGGCTTTGCCCAGGGGCACGAGATGCTCGTCGTCCGGCACCTCGCCCTTGAAGCCCATCAGCCGGCTCGACTCGAACGAGATGACCGGATTGTTGTCGCGGATCGCCGACTTGAGCAGGCCCTTCATGTCGGCCGGGGTCGAGGGCAGGATCATCTTGAGGCCGGCCAGATTCATGAACATCGAGTACGGGCTCTGCGAGTGCTGGGCGGCCAGCTGGCGACCGCCGCCGACCGAGGCACGAAAGACCAGCGGGAAGCGCGCCTGGCCGCCGAACATGTAGTGGATTTTTGATACCTGATTCACAATTTGATCCATGGCCACAAAAGAAAACGTGACCATGCTCCAGTTGACGATAGGCCGATAGCCGGAGCCGGCCGCCCCGAGCGCCAGACCGGTAAAGGCCGCCTCGGTGATCGGCGTGCCCCGTACCCGCTCCACGCCAAACTCTTTGATCAGCCGTCCCGGCGCGTCAGTGGCCAGGTGGATGGTGGAGGGATCACGGCGCATTTCTTCCTGCACGGCTTCCAGGCCGGCAGCGGCGTATGACAGTTGGCGCATCGGAGGCTCCTTTCAGTCGGCAAACACGTCCTCGACTGCGGTGTCCAGCTCGGGGAAGGGGCTGTCCTGGGCAAAGGCGACGGCGTCTTCGATCTCTTGGAGAATCGCGGCGTCCAGCTTGTGCCAGGCGTCTTCGGTCAGGAGGTTTTGCTCGGTCAGGCTGCTGACCAGGCGGGCGACGGGGTCTCTGTCTTTCCACTCGTCCAGCTCCTGGGGCGAGCGGGGGTCGGGGATGCCCTGAATCTCGGTGTGGTTGCGCCAGCGGTAGGTTTTACACTCGATGAGGGTCGGTCCCTGGCCGGCCCGGGCGCGCTGCACCGCCGCCTCGGCAACCTCATACACCGCCAGCACGTCGTTGCCGTCAACTACCACGCCCGGAATCCCGTAGGCTGCGGCTCGCTCGGTCACGTCCTTGACCGACACCGAATCGGCCACCGGCGTATTCACCCCGTACAGGTTGTTCTCGCACACATACAGCATGGGCAGCTTCCACAGGGCCGCGATATTAAGCGACTCGTGGAACGGGCCGGCGTTCGACGCCCCATCGCCAAAAAAGGACACGGCCACCCGTCCTCGGCCTTCGAGTTGGGCGGCCAGACCCGCGCCGGTGATGATCGGGATACCGCCGGCCACAATGCCGTTGGCGCCCAGCATGCCGATGCTGAAATCGGCGATGTGCATGGAGCCGCCCTTGCCCTTGCAGTAGCCGGTGCGTTTGCCGTACAGCTCGGCCATCATGCGTTTGAGGTCCGCCCCCTTGGCAATACAGTGGCCGTGGCCGCGGTGGGTGCTGATGATCTGATCGTCGCGCTTGAGCTTGGCCCTCTTGACCGATGTAGCAGTGGACGACGCCATAGATCCGCCCGGCCTGAAAGTCGTCCGAGGCGCGCTCCTCAAAGCGACGGATGGTCTGCATGGTGCGCAGCAGCTCCAGCTGTGTGTCTGGTGTCATCGTGTCCCTCCTGTCTCCCCCTCTTATCTTCCAGAACAACGGCCAATACAAGGCGTCGGTGCCTGAAATTGACAGCCTGAGTACGGGCGTGGGAAGATAGTGCCATCCCGGGATCAGAAGGAGGGGACATGATGAAAACTCACGCACTGAGCACAGTTTGTGCTGCTGTCGGATTCGCCCTGTGCATGTCAAGCCTGCCGCCGAGCCAGGCCGCCGAGGTCGCCCAAAGCCCCTACGGACCAGACGACGAGATCGGCGTCCTCAATATGCTCAGCGCCGCCACCAGCCTGGCCGTTCTGCAACGCATTAACAGCGGCAAGATCTATGACCTGAGCGTCGACAATTTTGTCGGCATGCCGGGCCTGGCCGACCTCGGCATGGGCGACCCGCCCTTCCATATGTGGATGACCCATACGCCCAGCGGGGTCAAAGTCGAGGGCCTGT
>JAGWBB010000172.1:0-613 GCA_021296095.1 Desulfurellaceae bacterium
GGGCCAGGTAGTCGTTGACAGTCACTAAATGTGCCCCTCGTCCCAGCAGGGCGTTGAGATACAGCGGCAGGGTGGCGACCAGGGTCTTGCCCTCACCGGTCTTCATCTCGGCAATACGTCCCTGGTGGAGAACCATGCCGCCGATGAGCTGACAGTCAAAATGCCGCATGCCGGTGACCCGCCGGGAGGTCTCGCGGACAGTGGCAAAGGCCTGCGGCAGGAGATCGTCAAGAGCCTGGGCTTCGGCCTCACGCAGCTCTTTTTCGATCTTCTCGCAGTCTTCCTTGAGGTAGCCCTGCTCGTCCGGGTCGGCTTCCTGTTCGAGCCGGGCTTGGGCGTCGGCCAGCTGCTCGCGCAGGGTCTGGGTGGCGGTTGTGATGGACGCCCGAAATTCATCGGTTTTGGCCCGGAGCTGGTCAAGGCTGAGGGCGGCCAGTTCGGGTTCAAGCGCATTGATCGCCTCAACCACCGGCCGCATTTTTTTGAGCTGTCTGTCGTTGCTGCTGCCAACGACCTTATGGAACAAGGTTTTCCACGACATCGTCATCCCCTCGGTATTGTGACGCTTAGCGCCAGCATAGCATGGACTGCCGCAAAGCAGGAGCAGTCTATT
>JAGWBB010000172.1:919-3345 GCA_021296095.1 Desulfurellaceae bacterium
GGAGGAAGAGCGGGTGCTTGTCGTCGATAAGAGCTGTCAGCTGCTGCAGGTGTATGACTACGGCCGGCTTGTCCGCAGCTATCCGATCGTGTCCGCCCGCCGCGATGGACGCAAGCTGTACGAGGGCGACAAACGCACACCAATCGGTCTGTACATGGTCATCGGCAAACGTCGGCACCCCCGCTGGTCGCGTTTCATGCTGTTGGATTATCCGACCCCGTCCGATGTGGCCCGCCATCGGCACCACCTCAAGACCGGCCAGCTCCCGGGCCGCAACGGCAGCCATCCGGGTCCGGGCGGTGAAATCGGGCTGCACGGCACAGACCATGCCGAGCTGAATAGGGTTGGGGTCAACTGGACGCTCGGCTGCATCTCTCTGTCGAACCCCGACATCCGGGAACTGTACCGCACAACCCCCGAAGGCACCCTGGTGTACATTAAGGAGTAGGCACGGCGTCACATGAAATCTGCACGCTATGCGCCTGAAACGTAAAGGGATTGTATCAAAACGGAATCGAACGCATGAACCGCGAATTCTTGAAGTAAGGGCTGAGCTGTTTCACGCGAAACATCGACCGTCGGCCCTAGGCCATGACCTGTCCACCGCACACCAGCAGGTATTCGCCGGTGATGAAACTGCCCAGTTCAGAGGCAAAAAACAGCGCCGCATTGGCCGTGTCCTCAGCCGTTCCGGTCCGGCGCAGGGGCACCTGTTTTTCGTGCTTTTCGCGGGCTTCGGGAGTCAGCATGGCCCTGACCTCCTGGGTCAGGGTCAGCCCCGGAGAGACGATATTGACCGTGATATTGTAGGGGCCGACCTCAATCGCCAAGTTCCGGGTAAAGCCCAGCATGGCGGTTTTGGCCGAGGTATAGCCGTGGTAAGACGGCCCGGGTTGGTGGATACCGATGGTGTTGACGCTGATGATGCGTCCCCAGCGGCGCTCCTTCATGCCCGGCAGAACGGTCTGACAACACACAAAGGCGGCCTTCAGGGTGGTATCGATCTGTTCCTGCCACTCGGTCCAGCTACTGTCGGCAAACGACTTGCGTGGCACTCCGGCCGCATAATTGCTGACCAGGATATCCACCTGGCCAAAGGCCCGCTCGGCCTGGGCCAACATGTCGGCCACCTGCGCCGCATCGGTAATATCGGCTTTGACACACACAGCCTGCCCGCCGGCCGACCTGATCTCGTCGAGAACCTGCTGGGGGTCTCCCTCGTCCCGGACCTGATTAATCACCACCTTGGCCCCGGCCTGCGCAAACACCCGGGCAATACCTGCCCCTGTTCCGCGGCACGAGCCGGTGATCAGCGCTACCTTGCCTGCCAACAGCATAGTCCCTCCTCGTTTCAATGAATGGGCACGCCCCGCCTGTTATCTGCCCGGCTGGAGCCCCAGGCCGCGGATGGCCATGATATTGCGCAGCACATTGCTCGTTCCGCCCTGGATCGTATACGCCGGCGCGTACAGGTACTCGCGAGCCGCCCGGCCGGCCAAACGGGCCGCCGGTGAGTCAGGCATGAGAACCGCATAGTCACCGAGCAAACTGCTCACGGTATCGGCGATACGCTGCTCGACCTCGGTGCAGTAGCACTTGGCCATGGCCGCCTCATAGTTCGGGATCCCACCCTGGGTCAGCATCCAGGCTACCCGATAGACCATGGAACGCCCCAACTCAAGCTCGATGTGCATTTCGGCCAGCCGGTTGCGGACCAGCGGGTCCTTGGCCTGACCGGTCTGTTTGGCATAGGCGACCGCGTCACGGAACAGGGGATAATTGCTGAGCAAGCGCTCAATCCCGCTCCGCTCGTAATCGAGCTGAGAGGCGATCTGATACCAGCCCCGGTTCTTCTCGCCGATCAGCCACTCCTGGGGCACCTTGACATTATCAAAGAACACCTCGTTGAAGTGGTGCTCACCAGTGATATCGACCAGCGGCCGCACCTCGATTCCGGGCGTCTGCATGTCAACCATGAACTCGCTGATGCCCTTGTGCTTTGGCGCGTCGGGATCGGTGCGGGCCACCAGATAGGCGTAGTCGGCCACGTGGGCAAAACTGGTCCAGATTTTTTGGCCGCTGAGCGAGAAGTGATCCCCCTCTTCGACCGCCTTGGTACGCAGCGAGGCCAGGTCGGAGCCCGAGCCGGGCTCGCTCATGCCCAGACAGAACACGACTTCGCCCCTGGTTAACCGGGGCAGGATGGCGGTTTTTTGCTCCTCGCTGCCGTAGGCCAGCAGTGCCGGCCCGACCTGGCGGTCGCCGAGCCAGTGGGCGGCAACCGGCGCCCCGGCCCGCAGCAGTTCCTCGGTCAGGATCAGGCGATCCAGATAGGTTTTTTCCTGGCCCCCATACTGTTTGGGCCAAGTCAGTCCGATCCAGCCCCGGGCACCGAGCTTTTGCGAAAATTCTCGTGAGAAGCCCGT
>JAGWBB010000173.1:0-2180 GCA_021296095.1 Desulfurellaceae bacterium
TACAGGCACAGCTCGGCCAGCACCCGCAGCGCTTCGACCTGATTGGTGCCGATCAGCATGGTGGTCACGGGCGAGGCTTTCCAGCGGCTCAGCTGCTCGGCAATGCGTTCTTTGGGGCCGACCAGGGCCACGGCGTCAACCAGCTCGTCGGGCACGGCCGCCTGAGCCTCGGCTTTGCGGCCCGACAGGTACAGGTCCTGAAGCTGGCCGGCCAGCCCCTCATAGCCGAAGTTGCGGACATAGCTGTTGTAGAAATTCTTGCTGCGGGCGCCCATGCCGCCGATGTACAGCGCCAGGCTGGCCTTGACCGGGGCGCGGCAGGCGTCGAGGTCGTCGCCCAGCACACAGCTCACATACGGTGCCAGATCGAAATTCCGCCTGCTCTTGCCGTTGCCGGCCCTGGCAAAGCCGGCCTCAAGCTGGGGCGTGTAGTAGTCGGCGCACCAGTCCGGGCTCATCCATACCGGCAGCAGGCCGTCGGCCAGTTCGGCCGCCAGGGCGATTCCCTTGGGGCCGATCGAGGCGGTGTAGATCTTCATGTCGGGCCGGCCGTGGAGGATGCTCTTGAGCGGCTTGCCCAGACCGCTGGCGTCCGGGCCGGCATACGGAATCTGGTATTCCTGGCCGTCGTAGCGCAGCTTTTGTTCGCGGACAAGAATCTGGCGGATGATGCCGATGTACTCACGGTAGCGTTGCAGTGGCTTGCCGTAGGCTACGCCGTGCCAGCCCTCGATGACCTGGGGGTTGGAGGGCCCCAGCCCGATCAGAAAGCGGCCGTTGGTCAGCCCGTCGAGCGTCATGGCGGTCATGGCGGTCATGGCCGGGGTGCGGGCCTGCATCTGAAAAATGCCCGCTCCGAGCTTGATGGTTGACGTGCGTGCTCCGACAAAGGCCAGAAACGAGACCACGTCTGAGCCCCACGCCTCGCCGGTCCAGACCGAGTCAAAACCCAGCCGTTCGGCTTCCAGAATCACCTCTATGGTTTCGTTCATCTTCGGGCCTGAGTAGCCGCTGACGAGTCCGAGTCGCATACTATTGCCTCCTGTGGGTGTGGGCGGTATGTCTGCACATGTAGACCACGCGGGCAGGGAACTCAAATCCGGGGGAGCACATACACGCATGACGGTCAGCCACGCCATGAACGCCGACCTGAGCCAGCGGGCGGTAATGCACGCCGCAAGCATGGCCTGGCAGGCCAGCCCGAGCCGGACAGTGTGGCGCAAACGGCTGCACCTGGTCGGCAGCTCAGAGGCCGGTCGGGTGACCTCGCTTGTCCGCTACGATCCGAATGCGTCCTTTCCCGCCCACGAACATCCCCACGGCGAAGAAATCCTGGTCCTTGAGGGCACTTTTTCGGACGAACGCGGTGACTGGCCGGCCGGAACCTATCTGCTGAGCCCCGAGGGATTCCGACACGCGCCCTTTTCCAAGCCGGGCTGTACGCTGTTTGTGAAGCTCCGGCAGTACGCCGGGCCGGGCCGCCGGTGCGTCGTACTGCGGACCGCACATCTGGCCTGGCAACCGACCGGGCTGTCCGGCATTGAGCGCAAGCCCCTGTACGCCCAAGCCGGCTTTGCCGACACGGTCGAACTGCAACGCTGGGCCCCGGCCGCCTGTCCGGGGACGGTGTGCTATGAGAGCGGGGCGGAGCTGTTTGTGCTGAGCGGCGGGTTTGAAGATGAATACGGCGCGTATGAGCGCCATGCGTGGCTGCGGCTACCGGCCGGGGCCGTCCACACGCCCGTCTCGCCCGGCGGCTGTGAGCTGTATGTGAAGACCGGCGGGCTGGCCGCTACCGGACAGCACTCCGGGGAGACAGGCTCATGAATACCCGTGTCCGCGCCTGCCTGTGGTTTCTGATCGTCAGCGGCGGGGTGGTGGGCGTCTGGGCGCTCTTTTTTCCGCAGGCATTCTACGACAGCTTTCCGGGCCTGGGCCTCAGCTGGGTGTCGGTCGATGGGCCGTTCAACGAGCATCTGGTCCGGGATGTGGGCGGCGGCTATCTGTCCCTGGCGGCGGTCGCGCTGGTGGCCGTGGTCTACCGGACCCGTGAGCTGGCCCTGGCTGCGGCGCTCGGCTGGCTGGTCGCTCAGCTGCCCCACTTCAGCTACCACATGTATCACCTGGACATGTACCCGGCCCTGATCGACAAAATCGGGAATGTGGTCACGCTGGCCCTG
>JAGWBB010000173.1:2220-3226 GCA_021296095.1 Desulfurellaceae bacterium
AAACCGCAGGTGTGAAAGGGAGAATTGCAATGCCGGAATTGACCCGTCTATCCGCAAGCGCTTCGCCACAGGAGCTGACCGCAGCCATAGCCCGCGACGGCGCGGTCATCATGGAAAACGCGCTCAGTCGGGACCAGGCCGCAGCCACGCTCGACGAGCTGTGGCCTTTTGTTGACGCCACCCCGGTCGGTCGGGACGAGTTCTCGGGCTACCAGACCACCCGGACCGGAGCGCTGATCGCCCGCTCGGCGGCGTGCCGGGAACTGGCCACGCAGGCCACCGTCCTGGGCGTGTGCGACGAGTTCCTGCTGCCCAACTGCAAGCGCTACCAGCTCCACCTGGCCCAGGTCATCCGCATCATGCCGGACCAGCCGAAACAGTTGTTGCACCGTGACCGGCTGGTGTGGGGGCAGTATCTGCAGGGCCTTGAGCCCCAGCTAGTTCAGCCAGGAAAACGGCGCCACCCAGGTTGTGCCGGGCAGCGCCGTGTGGCCCGAGGAGCGCGAGGCCAGTCCGGCCGACATTACCTCTGCCGAAATGGCGCCGGGCTCGGTCCTGGTGTATTCGGGCAGCGTCATCCACGGCGGCGGAGCCAATACCAGCCCGGCCGACCGGGTCGGGCTGAACATCACCTATTCTCTGGGCTGGCTTCGCCAGGAGGAAAACCAGTACCTGTCCTGCCCGCCGGAGCTGGCCAAAGACTTTGCGCCCGAACTCCAGGAGCTGCTCGGCTATACGATGATGAATTACGCCCTGGGCTACTTCACCCCGCCGGTTGCGGCCGACCAGGAGATTGGCCTGCGGCCGCCGGAATTCGCGCTCGGTCGCCGGCCGCGCAAGCCGCGCCGGTTTGTCTAGACCAGAAGAGGAGAGGCGCAATGGCACAGCTGAGTTATCTGGCCGCAACGGCATCCCCCCAGGCTATTGCGGCCGCTGTTACACGCGACGGCGCGGTCGTGCTTGAGCGCGTGATCGACCCACACCAGGCCCAAGCCAGCCTGGACGA
>JAGWBB010000174.1:0-1251 GCA_021296095.1 Desulfurellaceae bacterium
TGACCGCTGATAAAAAAGGTCCGCAGGCTGTTCAGCGGCCGAATCCAGGTCGGCCGGTCAAAGGCCAGCATCAACAGGGTCTGCTCGGTGGTTTTGTAGCTGTTGCGGTCTTTGTCCAACCGGAGGGGAACGCCGCGCGGGTCCCGCGTGTCCATCCCCATCGGGAGGCCGGTGGTATAGGTGGCTTCGATCCGGTAGACGGCCTGGGTATAGATCTCCTCGGAGTAGTTGGCCGACACGCCGACCACATGGCTGCGCGGGTTGACCAGGTCGAGCGGGACCGTCAGGAGGTTGCCTTCGAGGCGAGCACGGTCACTGCGGACCTTGACCCCGGTCGTGTCGGACAGGGTGCAGAAGTAGTGCAGGCCAAAGTCAACCAGACCGTAGACAGCCTTGAAGCGCACCCCCAGCTCGCTGTTTTTCAGCTGCCAGTCGGGCTTTTTTTCCTGTACCGGCGTGACCAGATCGATCACCTGGTCGCCCACAATGGCCGTGTTGACCGGTCCGCGACGCCGTGAGCCGTAGTAACCCCACGGCCGTTTGAAATCGCCCGGGATCCAGATGCCCTCGATAAACGACTCCTCAAACGGCCCGAATTTCCCGATATCGTAGATGGCACGGGTCATGAACAGCGGGAAGCGAATATCCTCCCAGGGTTCGCGAGCCCAGTGCCAGGAGGTGTCCAAGGGATTGATGACGTCCAGGGCCCGGAAGGTGTCGGTCTCGCCCCAGATGACCTGTTGGCGGCCGATGCGCAGGGTAACGGGCGGGAGGGCCAGGTCCACATAGGCTTCACGGATCCAGTTCTCAAACTTCAGCTGAGAACGCTGGCCCTTGGTGAAGTGCTCGCGCCGCGAGTCGGAAATGTCATAGGTCGAGTCATAGGCAAAGCGGTAGATGAGCTTGAAGGTCGCCTCTTCGAGCCATCCGGTCGACAGGCCGCCGATGGAGGTTTGGCTGTTGCGGATGAAGTTCCAGGTATTTTCCAGCTGTATGCTGTTGCGCTGGACAACCAGGGTGGCGTCTTGGTACTGCGGGGTACGCAGTACGGCCTGGCTCTGCATAAAGCCTTCGAGTTCCAGGTCGTCGCGCAGGTTGATAATCGCCCACGACTCGACGCCAGACAGCACAACCAGACCGAGCACACTTAAACAGCCAAGAATCTTCGACAGCCGAGAGACCATATGCATCCAAACACTCCTTTCAGGAAGCTCAAGAAGCGGAGCCGGCTTGTGGCAGATATCGCGGACA
>JAGWBB010000174.1:1368-3748 GCA_021296095.1 Desulfurellaceae bacterium
GGCAAAGAAGAGGATAATCGGTTGAGATGCAGGAGGCCAGCATGTCACACCCATCCCCATCCGCCACAATTCGTGCCCGGCTCAAGCACCCCGTGATTGACTCGGACGGGCATATGATCGAGTTCGAGCCCGGCTTCCTGGACTACCTGAAGCAGGTCGGCGGCCAGTCCGTGCTCGATCTCTACCTGTCCCCGGAGCGGAACACCGGCAGCTGGGGCAAGATGTTTGACTGGTACCGCCTGTCGGCCGAGGAGCGCCACGCCCAGCGCACGACGCGCTCCCCGTGGTGGGCGCTGCCGACCCGCAACACCCTGGACCGGGCTACTGCCAGCCTGCCCAAGCTGCTCCACCAACGCCTGGACGAGATCGGCATTGACTTCACCGTGCTGTATCCCTCGCTGGGTCTGGCCTTCCCCCATATCGAGAACGCCGAACTGCGCCGGGCCACCTGCCGGGCGTTCAACCTGTTTGTGGCTGATTATTTCCGCGGCTACGCCGACCGCATGACCCCGGCCGCCTGTATTCCCATGCACACGCCCCAGGAGGCGGTCGACGAGCTGGACTACTGTGTCGGCGAACTCGGCCTCAAGGCGGTGATGATGGCCGGCCATGTCCAGCGGCCCATCCCGGCTGCGGTCGCCACAGACGCCGACTTGGGATTGCACGCCTTCTGGATTGACAATTTCTGTATCGACAGCGCCTACGACTACGACCCGGTGTGGGCCAAATGCCTGGAACTCAAGGTTCCGCCGACCTTTCATTCCCCCGGCATGGGCTGGGGCAGCCGCACCACTTCGAACTATATGTACAACCACACCGGGCATTTCGCCGCAGCCGGCGACGCGGTGTGCAAAGCCCTGTTGATGGGCGGCGTCACCCGACGCTTCCCGGGCCTCAGGTTCGGTTTTCTGGAGAGTGGCGTCGGCTGGGCCACCGATCTGTACGCCGGCATGGTTGCCCGCTGGGAGAAACGCAACCCGCGCGGCCTGGCAAACTATGACCCGGCCAACCTGAACGCCGAGCTGTTCCTGGACCTCCACCGGCGCTACGGCGATGCCATCGTCCAGGACAGGCTGGACGGCCTGGACCTGCGCCGCGGCGCGCTGGCCGGGACGCGGGAAGACCCGGAGGATGACTGGGTCCGCTGCGGGATCAGCACGGCCGAGGACATCAAAGACCTGTTTGTCCCGAATTTCTACTTCGGCTGTGAGGCCGACGATCCCCTCAACGCCACGGCCTTTCAGACCAGGATGAACCCCTTTGGCGCACGCCTGGGCGCCATCTTCAGCTCAGACATCGGCCACTGGGATGTGCCCGACATGAGCCACGTCCTGGCCGAAGCCTACGAGCTGGTGGAAAAAGACATTTTGACCGAGCGTGATTTTGAGGATTTTGTGTTCACCAATCCGGCCGCGCTGTGGACAGGGATGAACCCCGACTTCTTCAACGGCACGGTGGTCGAAGACGCGATCAAGACGCAAGCCGCCTGATTCTGTAAACAGTGATTATCCTTTGTCTTTCAGACTCGGTTTACGTATGAAGGACTGAGCGCTCATTCGGGTTTTTGTATGGAGACAAAAGAATGGCCGGCCTGCCGGCAGTGCGGTCGGGGAGTGCTCATCCCACTCTCGGACTATGGTCCGCACGGCGGTGACATCCCGTTCAAAGTCTGGGTGTGCCACAATCCGGACTGCGGCTTCAGCCTGCGCATCGACAAAGGCCAGGTGAGTGCGGAGCACGTGGCTCAGCCCTCATCCCCGGCCCAGCGAAAGCTCAGAAGATAGCGGCACCCCAAGGGCGAACAGTCGGGTCTGGCGCGCTCCGCCAGAGCCCTCGACATTCGTCTGCACGACCCTGCGGAGCCTCACACACGAAGGAGGGCAGTATGAAATTCGGCATGTTGCTGCCAACAGTCGGCCCCTACGCCTCAGGACCGGACGCGCTGCACGCCCAGCGCACGCTGGCCCAACAGGCCGAAGCCCTGGGCTTTGACTCCATCTGGGTGCCCGACCACGTCGTCTTCCCCAAAACGATCAACTCCACCTATCCGTATAACGACACCGGCCGGATCGGGACCGCCCCTATTCTCGATCCCCTGGTGGCGCTGAGCTTCCTGGCCGGCGTGACACAGACTATCAAACTGGGAACCTTCGTTGCCGCACCGCAATCCGATTGTCACCGCCAAGATGTGGGCCTCCCTCGATGTGTTGTCAGGCGGACGCACCATCTTCGGGGCCGGTATCGGCTGGCTGGAAGAAGAAATCACGCTGCTCGGCGCACCGTTTCGCCGCCGCGGCGCGCTGAGCGATGAGTACCTGCGGGCGATGAAGACCCTGTGGACGCAGCCCGACCCGGAATTTGAGGGGGAATTCGTCAGCTT
>JAGWBB010000175.1:0-3014 GCA_021296095.1 Desulfurellaceae bacterium
GGCGACCGTGGTGATGATCCGGGTGGCCACGTCGACCTTGCGGATGCGGTTGTTGGCCCGGTCGGCAATGTACACAGTGCCGTCATCGGCGGTCACCGCCACGCCGGTGGGCGTGTTGAGTTGGGCTGCCGCCGCGGCATCGCCGTCGCCGCTGAAACCGGCGAATCCCGTTCCCGCAAAGACACTGAGGCTCCCGTCCGTCTCTACCCGCAAGACGGTGTGGCTGTCTCGGTCGGCCAGGTAGATGGTGCCGTCGCTGGCTACCGCCACGCTATTGGGATAGTCGGGATAGGGCCAGCTCGGACCCGCCACTGTATCAATGAAGAAGGTTTGTTGCGCTCCTGCCGTACCGACCATACACAGCAGTGTAGCCAGGACCAGACTCGGCGAAATAGAGAAGCGGAACGGATGACGCCTGTGTATGAGGGGGAGAGATCGGATTCTGCAGTACACTCTTGGCTCCTGTGGTACGACCGTTGCCCAACACGATGTGTGTCCTGATGGACGCTAGGTTCGAGGACCGCGGGCCTCGAGGTTGTAGCAAAGACCACCGGTCGGACGGACGGTTAAATTAGAAATCAATCTTAATTGAGATTAATTTATAATTGCAATTAAATATCATTTATTCTGTAAAAGACAGACGGGGAACCGTCAAGCCTCCCAATTGGGAGGCGGTCGATCCGGCGGGCGTAGGCCGCTTGGCGGGGCGATGGAACGAAGAGGCGATGTGATGAGTGACCAGGATGCCTTCGAGCGCATCCTCGTGGCGTTGTATGACGCCATATTCAACTGACAGAGGGAGAAACGCGGGGCTTCGGAGGGGCGGGTTTGAAACCCGCCCCTACCGCTGCTGTCCGGAATCGGTTAAAAAATGGCCATGTTGAGAAAAGCTTTGCTAATACCTGTTGCCAGGCTGGTGGCTGTGGCGACGGCGCTGGTGCTGGCCGGTGTCGCGCCGACCAGCGCCCAGCAGCCGGAGACTGAACCGCCGCAGGCCGAACCCGGCCAACAGACCGAGGCTGAAGCCGGCCAAGAGCCGCAGCAACTGGAAGCTGACCGGTACGCGCCTGCGGCAGACCGCCGACCAGGTCGAGACCGGCCCGATTGTCAGCATTGACGCCGACGAAGTCCTGCACCAGGGCACGGTTCGGGTCGAAGAGCTGGTCCGCTCCCTGCCCTCGGTGTTCACCGGCGGTCAGAACGCCTCCAACGCCAACGGCGCCAGCGGCATCGCCACCCTCAACCTGCGCCACCTGGGCTCGTCGCGCACCCTGGTGCTGATCAACGGCCGTCGCATGCCGGCCGGCTCACCCTGGGGAGGGACCGGCAACGAGGACATCAACCAGATACCGGGCGCCCTGCTCAAGCGTGTGGATGTGCTGACCGGCGGGTCCTCGGTGACCTATGGTTCGGATGCGGTTGCCGGTGTGATCAACTTCATCCTGATCGACGATTTCGAGGGCATCAAGGTCGATTATCAGTTCAGCCAGCACCAACACGACAACGACAACCGCCGCCTCAAGCGGCTGATCTCCGACCAGGGCTATGAGGTTGCCGACGACGCCACCGCCGACGGCGAGCTGTCCAACGTGTCGGTCATCCTGGGCAAAAACCTGGGCGACCGGGGCAACATCACCGCCTACGCGACCTGGCGTGACGGCGGGGAGGTTTTTCTGGGCGACCGCGATCACAGCAGCTGCGATCTGACCCCCGAGCTTGATCGGTGCGTGGGCTCGGGCACGACTCCCAAGGGCCTGTTTGCCGACTTCGGCAGCCGTCAGGTCGCGCCCGGCCATGACCCGGGCGGGCCGTTCTTCTACCAGGTCGAGGGCAATGAGTTCGCCAACTGGGACGGCCGCCCCTACAACTACGCGCCCCCAAACCACTTCCAGCGCCCAGATACGCGCTGGACCGCCGGCGCGTTTGCCCACTACGACCTGCATAAATACGTCGAAGCCTACACCGAACTGATGTTCATGGACGACCGCACCACCGCCCAGATCGCGCCCTCGGGCTCGTTCTTCAGGCAGCGCCACCTGCACTGCGGCAACGCCTTTCTGTCCGAGCAGCAGTTTCAGGCTGTGTGCGGCCAGTACGGCTTGACCGAGGACGATATCCAGAACGTCTACATCGGCCGGCGCAGCATCGAGAGCGGCAACCGCAAGGATTATCTGCACCACACCTCCTACCGTGGGGTGTTCGGGCTGCGGGGCGAGATCGGCGACAGCTGGCGCTACAATGTGTACTACCAGTACGCTGCGGTCCGCGCCTGGAGCAAGTTCGTCAACGGCCTGTCGACCAGCCGGATGAACCGGGCCCTGGATGCGGTCCGCGACCCGGCGACCGGCAACGTCGTGTGCCGCTCGGTGCTGACCGGCACCGACCCGGACTGCGTGGCCTGGAACATCTTTGAAGACGGCGCGGTCACCAGCCGGATGACCGACTACCTGGCCCAAACGCGCCGGACGCGCGGCAGCACCGACCAGACCGTGGTGTCGGGCTATCTGGCCGGCAATCTCGGCCGCTACGGCCTGGTATCGCCGTTTGCCATCAATGGCATCGACATCGCCCTGGGCGGCGAGTGGCGCGAGGAGAATCTGAAATACCGGCCCGACCGGATCACCCAGAGCGGGGACGGGACCGGCGTGGGCGGTGCGCCGCAGCCCCTCAGCGGCGGCTTTGACGTGCCGGCCTTCTTCATTGAGACCGGTATCCCGCTCATCGAGGACGTGCCGTTCATCCGCCAGCTGATCGTCAACGGCGGCTATCGCTCTTCCTGGTACGGCGTCCAGACCGATACCTACGGCGTGCGGGCCGGCTGGGCCATCAACCACGATATCAGTCTGCGCGGCAGCTATCAGCGGGCGGTGCGCGCGCCGAGTATCCGCGAACAGTTCCTGCCCCAGCGGCTGGGCCTGATCTACATGACCTCCGACCCGTGCGCCGGCGAGGTGGTTGACGGCAAAACCGCAGCCGGCCGCAGCTTTGAGGAGTGCGCCCGCAGCGGGGTGACG
>JAGWBB010000175.1:3121-3596 GCA_021296095.1 Desulfurellaceae bacterium
TCGACGGCCTGAGCTTGTCCGTGGATTACTTCGACATCGAACTCAAGGGCGGCGTCGGCGCCCTGTCACCCGAGCTTGTCCTGAACCGCTGCCTGGACGGCAAAACCTCCCAGTGCGACAAGGTCAGGCGCGGGCCGAGCGGTGACCTGTGGCTGCCCTCCGACCGGGTCGAGACGACCGGCCACGTCGAGGCCGTGCTGGAGAACCTGGCCGTCGCCGAGGTTCGCGGCTACGACTTTGCCATCGACTACATGCTCAATCTTGGCCGCTACGGCAGCCTCAACTTCAGGAATCTGCTGTCGTTTCTTGAGACCTATGACCTGAAGGCGACTGCGGATATTCCCAAGATCGCCTGCGCCGGCAGCTGGGGCTACTCGTGCGGCACGCCGACCCCGAGGATCCGCAACATCCTGCGCGCCACCTGGCTGAGCCCCTGGGGACTCCAGCCGAGTCTGCTGTGGCGCTACATCAGCAC
>JAGWBB010000176.1:0-322 GCA_021296095.1 Desulfurellaceae bacterium
GAGAGTCCGAGAGCAAATCCGTACTCAGCTGCTGCAGCAATTGGAGACCGTTGACCTGTTCATGCTCCCCACTACTGGAGTGATGCCCGCCCCGATCCGGTCGGATTCGCCCGGCCTGTATCTGATGGCCGAAGACTTCGCGATTTACACGCCGTTGTTCAACCTGACAGGCTTCCCCGCGCTTGCGCTCCCCTGCGGCTTCAGTAGTAGCGGGCTGCCCATTGGCTTCCAGCTCGCAGGCCAGCCGTTTGACGAGGCGACGGTTTTTCAGGTTGGGCATAGCTACGAGCAGTCAACACCGTGGCACACCCGTCATCCGTCG
>JAGWBB010000176.1:370-2974 GCA_021296095.1 Desulfurellaceae bacterium
CTAGCCGGTGGCCACGCAATAGACCTGATCGGCGTCCGCCGGCAGCGCCTGCGCACTCCAGGTCGCCCCGGCGTCAGCGCTGGTGAACACCTGACCCTTTTTGCTGGCGCAGACCATACGGTCGGTGTGGCGTTGGTCGATGGACATGGCGAAGAGGGTGCTGTTGACCGCATGGCCAATATCCACCCGCTCCCAGTTCAGACCGCCGTCCTCGCTGTGGAACAGGCCACCGACGTTGCTCTCGAAATCGCCCCCGCCGGACAGCCACAGCTTGGTGGGCATACCTGGCACCTCACGCAGGCAGCGGCAATAAGTGGTGCCGTGGTCGTTCAGCGGCTCAATGGGTACGCGCTGCCAGTGGTCGCCCCGGTCGGTGCTGCGAAACATACCGACGCGACAGATGGCCGTGACCGTTCCCGGACTCAGACGGCTGGCCAGCACGCCGTGCATGTCCACGGTATCGTCGGTGAGGTATTGACCGTGACTGAGGTTCTGCCAGTGTTCCCCCCCGTCCAGAGACCGGAGCAGCCCCCCGACTTCCAGGGAGGCGTACAGTTCGTCCCGGTCGGCAACGCTGCCGGACATCATCAGCACCCGCTTGGCCGGTATGCCCTGAGGAGGCATGGTCACATCGGGGAAACGGACGCTCACCGGGAGCTGATGCCAACGCTCTCCGGCGTCGTCGCTGCGATATATCTCCGCAGACTCGTACCCGGCGAACATGATCTGCGGGTCGGCCGGATGGAATAATAGCGACCACATGGGCAGGCCGTGGTCAGGGACCACCACCTTCTCCCAGTGGTCGCCGTGATCATCGCTGCGGTACGGGCCCTCTTGAGTGGCGACGTAGACCACCTCGGGCCGGTGGGGATGGATGGTGATGGCGCGGACCTCGGGCGCGTCCGGCAGCCCCTGCGTGATCGGCTCCCACTCCCCCTGCCCGAACACACTCCGATACAGGCCGCTTTTGACGACCAGCTTGATACCCATATGCTTTTCTACCCATTCGATGCCTGGGCTGGTGTCACCGGCCAGACCGGCGAAGACGTACGATGTGCTGTTGTCCGTTGCCATAGCCTCTTCCTCCTTATTTGAGCGGCGGCACGATCTCGCTCGGATCGAGCCCGAGTTCCAGGGTCCCGACGCTGGACAGACAATAGTCGCTGGGTGGAAACTGGACCGGCCCGACGGCGCCGTCCCGGAACAGCCGCTCAAGCGGGACGGTCTTGAAGAGCGCATGGGCGCCTCCCAGCGTGAGCGCCGTCCGCGTGATCCGCGCCCCGGCCTCGCCAACCAGATACTTGGCGCGGAACAGCGCCGCCACGGTCTCCGAGGTCGGTCCCTGGGTGTCGCTGAGCCAGGCCGAATGATAGGTCAGCAGCCGGGCGGCCTCCAGGTCCACGCTCATATCGGCCACCCGCCGGCGCACATCCGGGTGGTAGGCCATCGGCTGGGTATAGCCCCGCGGGACCCTTTCCTGCACCAGCTCACGTACGGCGTTGTAGGCGGCCGCGGCTACACCCAGATACACCGCCGTATAGGAGGCCCACAGCCAGTTCGCCCCACTACGGATGAAAGGCAGGATATCGTCGGTCTGGTAGAGCACGGCGTCCTGCGACACGAAACAGTCTTCGAGAATAAGAGAGTCACTACGCGTCGCCCGCATACCGAGCGTATCCCATATCTCGTCGACGCGCCGTCCCGGCGCCCGGCGTGGAACCATCAGCAGGAGAGCGGCCCCAGGCTTATCGACCTCCTCGGGATGCGCCAGCACGGCACAGAAGTCAGCCGCTTCCAACATGGAAGCAAACGCTTTTCTGCCGGTGATCTGATATCCGCCCGCAACCTGCCGGGCGCGCGTGGCCGGTTGGTAGGTAGCCAGCAGTCCGGACGTCCTCGGCTCGGAGAAGTTCCCGGCAATCAGCCTTTGCTCTTTGACGACCAGATCGGCCAGGCGCTGCTTGGTGTCCGGGGGGACGATTGGACTCTCAAAAAGGGGACCGATGATCGACAGGTGCATATTGACAGCCCTGGGCGAGTTCCTCGGCCGCCAGGGAGTAGTTGAGCAGCCCGACGCCCTCTCCGCCCATCTCTGGGGGAACATTGAGACTGTAGAAACCCTCCCGGCGCAGGGCCGCATAGTTTTCCAGCGGATGGCTGGCTTCCTGGTCATGCGTGGCGGCTCGGGTGGCGAAGTCTGCTGCCAACCGCCGGCTTCGCTGCTGGAGGCGTGTCCCTGCTTCGCTGACCTGAAAGTTCATGACCGCCCTCCTTGTCTTCGGCTACGGGGTCAGGCTGTCCAGAATCGGGAAAGAACCCTGCACCATACGGCTTTATCTCCCCACAGCAGCCGGCCTGTCAACCCGACGGCTCCCGAGCAGGAAAATTTGTTCAGCTGCAAAGCGACGGCGCGGCGTCCATTGTATTCCCGACCGAGATGGAGCAGGATAACATCATAATTCAAGGACAACACATCGATGAGGGATGCGATGCAAGACAGTACAGACACACACGTGAACGGCAAACGCTGGACGCTCGACCACCCAGAGCTGGGAACCGGGTCCTTACCGATCACACCCTATCTTTCCGCGGAGTATTTTGAGC
>JAGWBB010000177.1:0-441 GCA_021296095.1 Desulfurellaceae bacterium
CAGCGTCCTACCGTCCGGGCTGAGGCCGATCCCGTTCGGATGCTGGAGGGGACCGGCCACCCGCCGAATGAAGCCGCCGTCAGGACTGGCGTAGTAGACCTGGCCGGGCCGAGCGGTCGGCCGGTTGAGGGGCTCGCGGCGGGCCGGGTCGCGCTGAATCGGGTCGGTAAAGTAGAAATTCCCCTGGTCGTCAAAGACCAGATCGTTGGGGGCACTGAGCCGCGTGCCGTCACACTCGGTATACAGCCGCCGGACCGTGCCGTCGGGCTCAATCCGTTCAATTCGGCCGGTCTCATAGTCTGCGGCCGGGCCGACAGGCAGGCCGGTGTGCCACGCAAAGCCGCCGTTGTTCGTCACATACAGGGCGCCGTCGGGTCCGCGGGCCGCACCGTTCGGTCCGCCGCCCGGTCGGGCGAACACCGACAGCCCGCCGTCAGGAGC
>JAGWBB010000177.1:596-1226 GCA_021296095.1 Desulfurellaceae bacterium
ACCACGCCGTCCACCAGCCCGCGCACCTCGTCCGGCAGCTTGGGCTGAATCGGATGGGGCACCAGGACGGGCTCGTACTGGGGCAACCCCAAGGCCGTACACTGGGCGTGGGCTGCGGTCATAAACTCGGTTGTGGCAACATTGGCGGTCGGAATGCCGTGTTCTTCGAAACCCACTACATCGTGCGAACTGCACGAAATGCAGGCCCCTCAATCACTGAGGGCTTCGATCACCGCGTCACATCGCTCCAGCAACTCCTGTTTGACCTCAACCGGAACGGTGCGGCCCGGGGTCACCTTGCGACGGCGCAAGACCTCTTTGACCCCGTACTGCTGGACCAGGACTTCTTCCAGACGGTCCAGGAAAAACTCGCCCTTGGCCTTGTTGATATCGAGCAGGCCGATCGTTGTCCCGGCCAGGCTCTCCAGCCGTGGGGCAAAATCCAGGCTCTTGCGTTCGACCTGAGAGGTCGGATCCAGTAAACGTGTCATACGTTCCTCCTTATGCAGGCTGAATTGCTTTTGTGGTGATGGTACTGCCCGAGCTGCCGCGCACCAGGCCGGGCACGGCTGCGGAAAACCGGCCGGCCGTACCGCCGGCGACAAGGATGAGGATGCTCTCGGGCTTGGG
>JAGWBB010000177.1:1332-3856 GCA_021296095.1 Desulfurellaceae bacterium
AACAGAAACTGCCGGATATCGTTTTTTGACCAGCCGTCCTGGGCAAAGGTCTTGGCGTGCTCCGGTCCCAGAATCAGGGCGGTATCGGAAAAGACCGGGAAGTTCTTGTGGTTCCAGACCGAGGTCATGGTCCAGCCCAGGGACAGGGCCAGCTGTTCGGCCGTGCGGCTGGCGTGGTCGTTGATCTGAAACGGCGAGTGACCGCCAAACAGGGTCACCGTGCTCTGCTCGGGCCGAAAGCCGCGCTCGACGTGCAGCGGCTCCCAGGGACTCTCCTCCTCGTCCTCGCCCACACAGAAGGTGAACTGGGCGGGATGACCGAGGGTCGCCTTGCAAATTTCCTGCGGCTTGGCGCCGCCGATATTCAGAATAATCAGACGAATCGCGCGGCCGATGGTGGCGTTGGCCCGAAAGCCGTGACCCAGGGCGTTATGGCCGCAGTTGACCCCGATCTGGCGACGGATCGGGCCGTTGATAATCGTCAGCGGCGTGGCCGAGAAGGTCGTGACGTTGATCGCGTGCAGGGCAAACTGCTCCTCGCATATGGCTTCCACCGCAGCCACAACGACCGGAAAGAAGCTCGGGTGACAGCCGGCCATGACCGCGTTGATGGCGACTTTTTCGACGCTGGCCGGGCCATAGTTGGGCCCGACCATACCAAGGACCTCCTGGGGGTCGCGGTCTACCGCGTCGAGCATGGCCTGCACCCGCTCTTCGGTCGGCGGCACGACCGGCAGCCCGTCGGTCACCCCGCGGGCAAACAGGTCTTCGATCAGGTCGTCGTACTGGGTTTCAAGATGCGGAGACTGTAGAGGCGCAGTCTGAGCCATGCTCTTCTCCTTTTTGACCCGCCCACTCTGGCATTCTTGCTGTTCGGCTGTCAAGATTGTGAGTCGATATTCCCCACACCCAAAGGAGACAGCTATGGCACGCCGCAAACTTTCAGACGCCGAGATTCAGACCGCCCTGACCAGCCGGCCCGGCTGGACCGTGGTCGAGGGCAAGCTCCACCGCGAATACAAATTCCAGGACTTCGTGCAGGCCTTTGGTTTTATGACCAGCGCGGCCCTGGTCGCCGAATCCATGAACCACCACCCGGAGTGGTTCAACGTCTACAGCACGGTCAGGGTCGATCTCAACACCCACGACGTGGGCGGCATCAGCCAGCTCGACTTCGACCTGGCCGAAAAAATGGACGCCCTGGCCGAGTAGCCATGCCCCTGGACAGTCTACTGAGCCTGGTAGAAAAGCTCCGTGAACGGATCGACGCTCATGGCAGCAAGCTTCGCCAGAGCGAGGCGCTGACCCGCTACGCGCTGATTGACCCGCTGCTGCGAGAGCTGGGTTGGGACACTGGGAATCCTGACTTGGTGATACCTGAGTACAAAGTGGGCGGCGGGCGGGCAGACTACGCCCTACTCAGTGATGGCAAACCCACTGTGATGGTGGAGGCGAAGAGCCTGGAATCGCCTCTGCAAAATGCGCTCAGTCAGGGCATTGGTTACTGCCTGGAGCAGGGGACCCCCTACTTCTCAATCACTGATGGTAGGCGTTGGGAAATTTATGAAACCCACAAACCCGTCCCCATAGCCGAGAAGCGGATAGTCCAGTTTGATTTGAAGGACGGGTCGGCTGCCGAAGAGTGCTTGAAGACCTTGGCGTTGTGGAGACCCAACGTGGGTTCAGGCCAGATTGCCCCTGGGCAAGCTCTAGTTGTCGTGCCGACTCCCAACCGGTCTGCTCAGCCGAAATCTCTGATTTCCACTTCTCCATCGCCGCCTCCAAGCCCGGATGAATGGCAGGCAATATCGGTGTTGAATCCAAAAAAAGGCTCTCGTCCGGTAGCAGTCCAGTTTCCTGACAATTCGTTCAGCCCACCAATTAAGACGTGGAAATCGTTAATGGTCGAAATCACGCGCTGGCTCGTAAAGGGCAATTACCTTAAGACAAGCGACTGTCCTATTCAGAAGCCACGGAGCAAAAAAAGATACGTAGTGTCTACCACACCTGTTCATCCGAGCGGAGACCCCTTCAGGAATGGTGCCCAAGTGGAATCATTACATGTTGAGACGCACGCCAGCGGCGAAGATATCGCTAAAACTGCTCGACTCATCATTGAGCGTGTAGGCCAAGACCCAGCGCAATTCAAAGTGCGGTTTTCCTGACGGCGGAGACACGCGAGGCTGTGCGGTCGGGGATGCGGTAGGCTATACTATTTCTCCGTGCTGCGGCCCTCCGCAATCCAGAAGAATCCGGCGTCGGCGTGGTTAAATAATCCCCTCTTTCTCCAGATCCTTGACCGCCTCGGGACTCAGACCCAGCAGGTCCTGATACACCTCGGCGTTATGCTGGCCCAGGAGCGGGGCGGGTTTGAGGTCGAGCGGCGAATCGTCCAGCTGGACCGCGCAGGTCGGCATCGTGATCTCACCCCGGGTGGGATGCTCGACCGTTGCCACCATGCCCCGCTCGCGCAGGTGAGGGTCGCTCAGGATGTCCTGGGAATCGAACACCGCGCCGCACGGAA
>JAGWBB010000177.1:4186-6117 GCA_021296095.1 Desulfurellaceae bacterium
ACGTGTTGACCGCGACCGGTTTTGTCGCGCTGGAGCAGGGCCGACAGGATGCCGACCGCGCAGTGCAGGCCGGTGCCGGTGTCGGCGATGGTTGGGCCGGGCTTGATCGGCGGTCCGCCCGGCAGGCCGGTGATGCTGATCGCACCGCCGGTGGCCAGAGCGGCCGAGTTGAAGCTCTTATAGCTGCTCCACGGACCGTAGGTGCCATAGCCCTTGATCGTCGCGTAGACGAGGCGGGGATTGATCTCGCTGAGGGCCTGGTAGCCCAGCCCCAGTTCCTCCATCGTGCCCAGCGAGAAATTTTCGATCACCACATCGACCTGGCGGGCCAGCGAGCGGAACAGGTCTTTGCCCGACTCGGACTTGAGATCGAGGGTGATGCCGCGCTTATTGGCGTTCAGCAGCACAAACAGATACGAGTCCATATCCGGCTTGTCACGCACGAAGCTGCGGCCCGGCTCCCCCCGGCCCGGCGGTTCGAGCTTGATGACATCGGCGCCTAAAAAGGCCAGCAGCTCGGTGCAGGCCGGTCCGGCTTCGTAATGGGTCAAATCGAGAATGCGAATATGGTCGAGTGCCGACATGGGACCTCCCCCTGTTCCACTGGCGCTTCAGTCGGGCCAGCTTACCACCTCACAGGTCGGACTGCCAAGCTTGCAAAAGTACGCGGTCAAGGAAATAATCAGCCTCACACAGTTTAGCGAAGGAGAGGAAACATGGCCCAGCCCAAATATGACCGCAAAACGCAGGACGTTGGCAACATCATCGGCATGGAACACGTCAATGTGACGGTTCCCGATCAAGAACTCGCCCTCCGCTTCTACATCTCAGGACTCGGCCTGACCCGCGACCCGTATATGATGGTCGGACCGGAAAACATGTGGGTCAATGTTGGCGAGCAACAGTTCCACCTGCCCACCCGCGACCCGCAGGTGCTCACCGGCTGTATCGGTCTGGTCGTGACCGACCTCGACGCGCTGCAACGGCGGCTGACCAGACTCGAAGACAAATTGACCGGCACGGCCTTTGGCTGGAAGGCTCGCAAAGACTATGTCGAGGTGACCTGCCCGTGGGGCAACCAGATCCGCTGCCACGCCCCAGGTCCAGAGTTTGGCGATATCAGCCTGGGCATGCCCTACGTGGAGGTATCGGTCAAACCCAGAACCGCCCGGGGCATCGCCGACTTCTACCGCACGGTCATGCACGCCCCGGCCACGGTGGTCAAAGACGGGCAGGGCACGATGGCCCAGGTCGGCATGGGCTGCTCCCAGGTGCTGCGCTTCCGGGAAACCGACCAGCCCCTGCCCGAGTATGACGGGCATCATATCGCCGTCTATGTGGCCGACTTTTCGAGCCCCCACGCTGTCTTAAAGCGCCAGAAGCTGATCACCGAGGAATCCAACGACTATCAATACCGCTTTCAGGCCATTGTGAATCCCAAGACGGGCAAGCTCTTATGCGAGCTCGAACACGAGGTCCGCAGCCTGTATCACCCGATGTACGGCCGCGAGCTGGTCAACCGTAACTCGGCCCAGAATATCTTTGCCTACGCCCGCGGCCGGGATGCCTTTGTCCAGTGAGGGAAGACCCGAGCCTCAGTAGCCGCCGTGTTTATCGACCACATTGTCGAGCGCCTCACCCCGCAGGAACTTGGCCAGGTTGGGTCTGAAGACCTCGGTCGCGTGTTTCCAGTACTCGGAGCGTAAGCCCGAGTAGTGCGGGGTCAGGATCACATTCGGCAGCCGAAACAGCTCGCTGTCGGACTGCGGTGGCTCGGGGTCGGTCACATCCAGGCCGGCCCCGGCAATCCAGCCCTCTTTCAACGCACGGACCAGGACCGACTCCTGAATGATCGGGCCACGTCCGACATTGATGATGTGGGCGGTCGGCTTCATCAGCCGCAGCTCCTGCTCGCCGATCAGGCCGGTCGT
>JAGWBB010000177.1:6187-6499 GCA_021296095.1 Desulfurellaceae bacterium
GCACGGCCTCGACCCGGCGCTTGGTGGCGATCACCCGCATACCCATGGCCTTGACCCGCTCGGCAACCGCCAGGCCGATACCGCCCAGCCCGATGATCCCGGCCGTGTGACCGTACAATTCGGAAAAGGTCGGGTACAGGTCAAACATCTCGCGGCGCGGCCACTTGCCTTCGAGCTGATGGCGGTAGGCCACGTGGAGCTGGCGGGCCAGGATGATCATCACGCCCAGGATATGCTCGGCAATCGGAATGCCGTGCAGCCCTCGGGAGTTGGTGATGACGACATCGCTGGCGATCATCTCCGGGAACAAGA
>JAGWBB010000178.1:0-1916 GCA_021296095.1 Desulfurellaceae bacterium
AGCCGCCGGCCAAGCGGGTCCACCAACGCTTCCGGGATATGCAGAAGTGGGCGGTATGGCACTACAATGTGCACGGCGCCCAGGGCCCCCTGCAGGCGTTTACGGCCATGTTTCAGTACGGTCTGTTCGATCGCTTCCCGCGCGTCAAGGTTGTCGTCCTGGAGTCCGGGGCGGGCTGGGCCGGCTATCTGCTCAACCGCATGGACGCGGTGTACGACAGCCCGCTGGGCGAATCGGTGCCGCTCAAGGAGAAGCCCAGCTATTATTTTCACCGCCAGTGCTGGATCTCGGGCGATCCCGACGAGAAGGCGTTTGGCAATGTGGTTGACTTTGTGGGCGCCGACAAGTTTTTCTGGGCCTCGGATTTCCCGCATTTCGATCATCCGGGCAACTACATGGACGAGCTGAAAGAGCTGGTCGAACCGATGTCGGCGTCCACCCGCCAGAAGGTCATCGGCGATAACGTCGCCCAGGTGTACGGCATCTGAGGGCGACAGGAGAGCGCTATGACACGGCCCGTTTGTGTTATTTCCGGAGTTGGTCCGGGGACCGGGGCGGCCCTGAGCCGCCGTTTTGCCGCAGGCGGCTATCAGGTCGCCATGCTGGCCCGCAACGAGGAGCGGCTGTCACAGCTGGAGCGGGAGATTCCGCACACGACCGGTTTTGGCTGTGACGTGTCGGACCAGGCGGCGGTGGACACGACCCTGGCCGCCATCAAGGAGAACCTGGGTGCGCCCGAGGTGCTGATCCACAACGCGGTGGGCGGCGCCTTTGGAACGTTTCTGGAGATCGAGCCTGCGGTCCTGGAGCAGAACTTTCAGGTCAATACGATGGGCCTGCTGTACCTGGCCCGGGCCGTGGCGCCCGACATGATTGCGGCCGGCAAGGGCGCCATCATCGCCACCGGCAATACCTCGGCCCTGCGCGGCAAGCCGCGCTTTGCCGGGTTTGCGCCGACCAAGGCCGCCCAGCGCATCCTGGCCGAGTCCATGGCCCGTACGCTGGGCCCGCAGGGCGTCCACGTGGCCTATGTGGTGATTGACGCGGTGATCGATCTGGAGTGGACGCGCAAGATGTTCACGGACAAGTCGGATGACTTCTTCATCAAACCGGCGGCGATTGCCGACACGACCTGGCAGGTCGTCCATCAGGAGCGTTCCGGCTGGTCGTTTCATGTCGAGGTCCGGCCGTTCGGCGAAGAGTGGTGAGCCCGGGAGCGGAGCCCGGCGCGATTGCGTCGAGTGGCTGTGCGGCCTGCGATGGACTCGGCCTGGGATCGGACCCAGACTATTGGAGCGGCGAGCCGACAAGCGTCTGGGCCGACTGCTCGGCCGCTCCGGGCTGGTCCGCGCCGCTCAGTGAGACTGGAGAATCACGCAGCGCCCGCATGCTATCGGATGACAGCAGGCTGCTCGGCCGCTGGTCAAAAGAGAACTCGTCCGGGGTGTGACCGACTATGGGTGCCAGGCCGGGCCGCGAGACCAGACGATGGATCGGTCGGGTGATGAGCCGTTCCAGACCATAGCCTATGGCGTGGAGCGGATAGGCGACGATCCGCAGGGGGTGGGCGTCTTCAAAATCGTCGTACTCGCCGCCATAGGCCAACCCGGGCAGACCCAGGACCAGCACCGTCACTGCCGCAAGAACCGTCTTTTTCCACATATGTCCTCCTCCTAGCCTTCTTCCAGCTGCTTCAGCTCTTTTTGCCAGCTCCGTCGGGCGGCAGTCCGGCGGTACTTCGTCGGGTCGTCCTCGGCCCGGCTGGGCGGCGGGAGCGCTTTGCGGACCTGACGCACAGCCTCAAGCTGGGACAGGCCGCGGCGTTTCTTTTTTTTGCGTGGCATGGCTCACGTCCGGCCCAGCAGCCGGGCCGCATCCTTGGAGTAGTAAGTCAAGATCAGATCAGCTCCGGCGCG
>JAGWBB010000178.1:2157-3412 GCA_021296095.1 Desulfurellaceae bacterium
AACTGCGGGGTCGATTCGGCCGCTTCCCGAAACGGCCCGTAAAAGCCGGAGGCAAACTTGGCGGCGTAGGCCAGAATCGGAATATGGGGGAAGCCCTCGGCGTCGAGCGCCTGACGAATGACGCCCACCCGGCCGTCCATCATGTCCGACGGGGCCACAATGTCGGCGCCGGCCCGGGCGTGGGACACGGCCTCTTTGGCCAGGATGTCCAGGGTGGCGTCGTTATCCACGTCCTGGGCCTTGACGATTCCGCAGTGGCCGTGGTCGGTGTATTCGCAAAAGCACACATCGGTCAGCAACAGCAGGCCCGGCACCGCTTCCTTGAGCGTGGCCAGGGTGCGCTGAATGATGCCGTCATCGGCGTAGGCGTCCGAGCCGAGGGCATCCTTGTGGTCGGGAATGCCGAACAGAATGACACCGGGGACGCCCAAATCCCGAATCTGTTTGCATTCTTCAACCGCCCGGTCAATCGACAGCTGGGCAATGCCCGGCATGGAGCTGATCGGATTGCTCACCCCGGAGCCGGGCACGATAAACAGCGGCATGATGAGGTCGTTGACGCTGAGTTGGGTTTCTCGCACCATGCGCCGCAGCGGCTCGGTACGCCGCAGACGACGCGGGCGGTGGGTCGGAAAGGCCATGCTGTTCTCCTGTCTGGTGCCGTTCCATAAAAGTTTCCATTTTTCCGCGCGCCGATGCAAGCCCTCGCCCCCGGCGCGGGTCTGGGGCATAATCCCCGGCTATGCACGCCTGCGTCATCGCCGGGACCCACAGCGGGGTGGGAAAGACCACGCTGACGCTGGGCCTGCTGGCAGCTCTGCATAAACGCGGCCGGCGGGTCCGGGGCTTCAAGGTCGGTCCCGATTTCATCGATCCGGGCCATCACGCGACCATCACCGGAACCGCCTCGTACAACCTGGACGGCTGGATGTTGAGCCAGGACTATAACCACGCCTGTTTTGCCCGCGCCGTGCAGGACATGGACATCGGACTGGTGGAAGGCATGATGGGCGTGTTTGACGGCTACGACGGGAAAACCGAGGCCGGCAGTACGGCCGAGATGGCCAAATGGCTGGGGCTGCCGGTTATTCTGATTGTCGATGCCTCGGCCATGGCCAGAAGCGTGGCGGCGCTGGTGTACGGTTTTCAGCATTTTGACCCCGAACTCAGGCTGGCCGGGGTGATCTTCAACCGGATTGGCGGCCCGGGGCATCTGGACTACCTGCGAGAGGCGCTGGAGGACACCACCGCAGTC
>JAGWBB010000179.1:0-864 GCA_021296095.1 Desulfurellaceae bacterium
CGTTCGCGTAAGTCTCTAATCGCAGCGGCCGATCCGCCTAGTTCAACCGTGCCCCCTACCATGTCTCCGATCTGAATAATGGCCTTGTCTCCCTTGGCTACGTCCTTCAGGAGAGAACGGAACAGGTCCGGCCCATTGAGAAGAGCCATATCGGACGAAGCGCCCCAGGTCGCGGACCTGTTGAGGACCGGACGCTTGTCGATCAGGATAGCCACCGCAACGGAGCCGTCTTGATCGTCCCTGAACCGCTTGGTCTCGTTGCCGATATCGGCTGGGGTGAGTCTTATTTCTAGCTGGGGTGCCCGATTGCGAATGACAAACGCCAGGAGCATGGCATTCTTTCCATACCCGCCCTAGGTCATCATACGAGTGAGAGCATCGCCACTTCTATCCCGCCCGGCTGCGCGTCGGTCGCCACCGCGTTGCTGCCGCGTAGTCCAGCTCTAAGAATATGAGGCCCATCCGGTTCGTTCTCCCAAACAGCCGGCGCGGGATGGCTAGGCGGTGCGCCGGAGCAGCTCGGCTAGCACCTGGCCCTGGTCCCGCAACGCTTGGCCGATGTCCCGCAACGCCTGGCCCTGCTCCCGCTGGTTCGATGATGTCGAACTGCCGATTTCGCTCCTCGGCGGCCAGCCGCATCCGCCGTAAGCCCCAGCCAATCATCCCGATTTGCCCGAGGCCGATTCCCAGCGTGACCACGACCTGCGCGGCCCGTATCCACATAGCAAGAATGTCGTGTTCCATACCGACCTTTCTTGTAGCAAAAAGCCAAAGATTTTTCCCCCTCTCACTCGCTCTACGTCAGAGATCAGTATGACTCCGGACACCGGGTGCCGCCGGTGATAGCGTCGCGCAGCGCCGTAG
>JAGWBB010000179.1:1029-1369 GCA_021296095.1 Desulfurellaceae bacterium
GGGTCGATGATAAACGCCGCCGGCTGGATGATATTGCGCTTCTCTTCGTACCAGCAGGTCAGGGTCGCGGCCGTGGCCGGACCGTCCACGCCGTAGATGACGGGAAACGTCAGCCCCGACTTCTCAACCGTCTGTTGGGCCTTGTCGAGCGGGTCGGTTGAGATGGCGTAGACCGAAATCCCGGTCGCCCGAGCCTGTTCGAGATGGGCCTGGTAATCAGCCAACTGCTGATCGCAGAACGGTCACCAGTGGGCCCGATAGGTCAGGACAATGGCATACGGGCTAGAGATGTCGGCCGGTAGATTGATGGTCTCCCCGCCGACGCTCGGACCGCTGATGG
>JAGWBB010000179.1:1458-3666 GCA_021296095.1 Desulfurellaceae bacterium
TGCTGAGTCAAGGCAAAAGCGCACCGCGCCGGTCTTCTGTAACCGGCCGGCCGTGTGCTACACTCCGGCTCATGACGAGCCCGTCGTCCCCGTCTCCCGAGCCGAGCTTTCTGGCCTCGTTCCAGAAGCTGCTGCGCTCAACCTCCTCGCTCGTTTTCACGGCCGTGCGAAAGGCGCCGGTCCTGGTCGTCGCCGTGCTGGTCCTGGCGGTTCTCTACTACCGGAATCCGCAACAGTTCCAGGATACCGAGCCCGCCGAACCGGCCAAGGCCAGCGTCGCTGCCGAGCCGCAACCGCCCCCCGAGCTACCGGCCGGGCAACAGGCCCTGTGGCTGTGCGTGCAGCGGGTGGATTCCCAAATGACCGGCGGCCTGTGGGCGGACGTCTACTACGGGATGGAGGCCAAACTCGACGGCACGGCGGTGACGGTCAAGGTGACCGAGCGCTGGAAAAATCTATCCGAGAGCAAGCAGAAAATCCTGGCCCAGCTGCTGGTCGATACCTGGCTGCGAACCGGCCAGGCGCTCCAGGTTCTCGACGCTCCTCAAGACACGTCCGAGGTGCGCATCCAAGCCTCGGGCGAGCCGTTCCGTGAGATCGTGATTCAGCGTCTGCCGGACGAGCAGACGGTGGCGGCGTGGCGACCGGCGACCGGGATACAGCTGTTTGACCCCCAGACCGATGTCTAGCATGCCGACCGCTTTTTTCGCCATCAAATGGCAGACGGCCCAGGCCGGAAAGCCGGCTGCGGTGATCATGCTCGATCAGCGCTTCCTGCCGACCCGCGAACTCTACCGGACCTACACCCACTACCAGGGCGTTGCCCGGGCGATTCGCGCCATGATTATCCGCGGCGCGCCGGCCATCGGCGTGGCTGCGGCCATGGGGCTGGCGCTCGGTGCGCGACAGCTCAAGACCAGCGACCGGCCCGCCACCTTTGATCGACTGTGCCGGGTTTTTGCCGCGACCCGTCCGACTGCGGTCAACCTGTTCTGGGCCATTGAGCGCATGCGGGGCGTCTACGCCGAGACCCATGAGGCGGGCCGGACTCGTCTGTGCGAGCGCCTCGAACACGAGGCTCTGACCCTGTATGCCGAAGATATCGAGGCCAACCGTCGTCTGGGCCGTTATGGGGCGGCGTTGATCCCGCCTCGGGCAAGCGTCCTCACCCACTGTAATGCCGGCGCCCTGGCCACGGCCGGCTACGGCACGGCCCTGGGAGTGATCCGCGCCGCCTGGGAGCAGGGCAAAGCCATCTCGGTCTTTGTGCCCGAGACGCGCCCGTTTCTGCAGGGTGCCCGGCTGACAGCCTGGGAACTGAGCAAGGAAGGCATTCCGGCAACCCTGATCACCGACAATATGGTCGGTCATTTCATGCAGAAGGGCGCGATTGACTGCGCAATTGTCGGAACCGACCGGACCGCAGCAAACGGAGACGTGGCAAACAAGATCGGGACGTACACCTCTGCGGTGCTGGCCGCCCGGCATGCGCTGCCCTTCTATGTTGCGGCGCCGACCGCCTCGGTCGACCTGGCCTGCCCCTCCGGCGCGCATATTCCGATTGAGGAGCGCGCGGCGCGCGAGGTCACCTACATCTTCCGCCAGCAGATCGCTCCGACCGATATTCCGGTTGCCAACCCGGCTTTTGATGTCACGCCCCATCCCCTGGTCAGCGCGATTATTACCGAGCGGGGGGTCGTGCGTGCCCCGTATGCCGAATCCCTGCCACGGGTGGTGCGGGCTGTCCAGTCCGACACGGCCGTCTCCTAGCGGCCCGGGTCACGCTTTCGTACCCGCCGTACCTCCCAGGGCTTCCGCCAGTTGCTTATGGGCGGCACATCCGACGACCTCAGCAGAGACGGACGGGAGTTGCCTGGAGCTGGTCTTGAGCACCGCAACTCTGCGCCCGGGCTGACAGGCGGCCAGCGGTCAGCGCCTGGAGACAGGCGTCCCTGGCCTGTATGGCCCGCTGCGGGCTGTGACACACCAGGAGCAGGTCCGTGCCAGCGACCAGGGCCTGAACCGCAGCCTGCTCAACGCTGCCGTGACGGACGATTGCACCCATCTCCAAATCATCGCTGACCACAACCCCGTCGAAGCCAAGCTGGCGGCGCAACAGCTCGGTGATAATCGGTGCTGACAGGCTGGCCGGCCGGTCCGGATCGAGCGCCGGGTAGACGACGTGGGCGGTCATGAGCATTGCGATCT
>JAGWBB010000180.1 GCA_021296095.1 Desulfurellaceae bacterium
AGTTTGCCCGGACGACGGTGCGGGTGACGACCCTTGGGAGTGACTTCCTGAAGGATGTGCGCCGGACGGTTGTCGTCCCGGACTTCCCCTACCCAGGCGACACCACGACGCTTCGATGGGAAGAGTCTCGCCAGAACTTTCTCATCACCGATGGGCAGCCTGGCAGGGGCGAGGGACATGACCGAATAGCCGGGCTTCAAGCCGTATTGGAAAATCCCTCCGTTGGCTCGTCCCAGAGCGGCGTTGGAGTCATCTCGGGGTGGGCGTGTGAAGCTGAGGAGATCGTCATTGAGCTGGCTGGGACGCCGGTGCGGATACGCAGTCGGTCTGCGGGGATAGCAACAACGGCTTCGGTCTGCTGGTGAACTGGAATACCTTGGGGCCTGGAGAGCACGCGGTTCGGGCGCTGGCCGACGGGGTGGAGTTTGCCCGCACGACGGTGCGGGTGACAACGCTTGGGGGTGAATTCCTGGAGGGCGTGCGCCGGACGCTTGTCGTCCCGGACTTCCCCCATCCGGGCGAGACTACCACGCTGCGGTGGGAAGAGTCGCTCCAGAACTTCGTGATTATTCCCTAATGCTTTTGGCCGAAGCCGATTGAGCGAAAAAGCACTCTGCTTGCCTCCTCACTTCCTGTATGGTGAAACGCCGTATGGCGAAACGTCTCGTCCTCGCCTTTCTTTCCTTTCTCGGAGTCGTGGCCGCGCTGCTGAGCCTGGCCCTGGTGTTCGGTGGCCCCCGGTCGCTCCCTCCGCTGGCCAGTATCAACGCTCCTTTCGCGGCCGTGGACTTCTCCGACCTGCCCCCGCTCCAGCCGTATACGGCCCGGGACGGGACGCGTCTGGTGTTTCGCGCCTACACGTCGAGCCCGGAGCCGGCCGAAGGGTCGGTGGTGCTCATTCACGGCTCGTCGGCGCGCAGCACCAGTCTGCATCCGCTGGCCCGCAGTTTTGGGCAAGCTGGCTACGCGGCCTATGCGCTGGATATGCGGGGGCACGGCGAGTCCGGGACAAAGGGCCAGATTGATTACATCGGTCAGCTTGAGGATGACCTGGAAGATTTTCTGCGTACGACCGAGCCACCCGGCGAAAGACTGCTGCTCGGGTTTTCGGCCGGCGGGGGATTCGCCCTGCGTTTTGCCGCCAGCGACCGACAAGACCTGTTCGACCGCTATGTGCTGCTGGACGCGCCCACGGCTCGGCCAGAAGCCGGCGACTGGGTCGCCGTGGGTATTCCCCGCATCATCGGTCTGACTGTTCTCAACCGTTTCGGCCTGACCCAGCTCAACAGTCTGCCGGTCCAGGCGTTTGCTCTGGGGGCTGAGGCACGTCGGTTTTTGACACCGACCTACTCCTACGCCCTGGCCACGAACTTCCGGCCCCACGACGAATACCGGGCGGATATAGCTGCCGCTGAGCGGCCGCTTCGGGTCCTGGTCGGCGCGGACGACGAGCTGTTCCACGCCGAGCAGTTCCGGCCGGTGTTCGAGGCGGCGGGCGTGCCGGTCCAGATGCTGCCCGGCGTTAGCCACATCGGCCTCACCCTTGAGCCGGCGGCGATCCGGGCCGTTGTCGCGGCAACACAGTGGTGACGGTCTCAGGGGTCCGTGTCCGCCGCCCGGTCCTCAAACAGGGGAACCTTGGCCTTGGCGTAGGTCAGCTTGCGGACCAGCCGGTCGCCCTGGAAGTGCAGCAGGTCGAGCCCGCGCCACGATGTGGGCTGGTCCTTGACTGCAAGCGTGCAGCGCCAGCTGGCCATGACCTTGCCGGTGTCGGCGTCAATAAACAGGTCGTCGTCAAGAAACTGCATCGTGCCGTAGCGGCCGCTGAACTGCGGGAGAAAGGCGGCCCGAATGGCGTCTCTGCCGTGGTTGCGGGTGCCGTTGAACTCGTCGTACACGGCATCGTCGGCAAAAAAGGCCATCACGCCCTCAAGATCGTTGTCGTTGAAGGCGGTCATGAAGCGCTGGGTCAAGTCGGTCAAATGCTGGCGGGCTGTAGCCATCGTGTCTCCTCCTGACTGCTACACAGGTGCTACCCCTCCGGCTGGCGATTTTCAAGGCTGCCTCCAGTCGTCCACAGCCGGTCACGGTCCCGTGCGGCTCTCCCGGAGGGGACGTATACGCAAAGGTCCTGCCTGATGCGTCACCCTTCAGGCGCGCAGCCCTATCCGTATTGCTTGCGTGTCCTCCAGACCTCGGCTAGTCTGAATTCAGACTACTGGAGGGATGTATGCGTATCCTGCCCTTAGCCGAAGCCAAGGCAAAACTGAGTCAGCTGGTGGCTGACGTGGCGACTACCAACGAAGAGGTCACGATCACCAAAAACGGGCGAGCGACGGCCGTCCTGGTGAGCTATGAGGAGTTTGAGAGCTGGCAGGAGACCCTTGCCGTCCTGTCGGACCGGGAACTGGTCGAAGAGATCCGCACCGGCCTGCGGCAGCTGAAACGGGAACGTGGCAGGCCGCTGACGGATGCACAGCTCAAACAGCTCTTTGACGAGGCTTAGCGTGCGCCGGGTTCGACTGCCACGCGAAGTCCACACCGCTATCCGGGCCATGCATCCGCAACTCAAGCAACGCATCCGGGCAGCCTTGGACACCCTCCGAGCGAATCCGTCGGCAGGCAAGCCTCTCCAGCGCGAACTCTCCGGGTGGTGGAGTTTTCGCGTTGGGCGTGTTCGGATTATCTATCGGACAAGCCGAACGGTTCTCGAAGTCAGCGCCATCGGCTCACGAACAAGTATCTATCAGGATGCGAGCCGTCGTGTGGCGAGAGCGTCACGGCGAGGCTGACCGGCCTGGAGAATCGGGCTCGGTCCTGGCAATCCCTATCCATCGGCAAAGGCGCGCTCAACGGCTGCCCGGACCGCCTCGGTCTTGCCGGGCGCACCCGTTGACAAGCCGCACGGCGTTGCCTAGAGTCACGATTAGTGATTCTGTTCGGCTTTCTCTTCGTTGGCCTGTTCGCCGTCCGCGAGAGCCGGAGATCGGAAGAGGACTATTTTCTGGCCAGCCAGACCATCTCCCCCTACAGCCTGGCCTTTTCCAGCACTGCCAGCAAGTTCAGCGGGTTCATTTTTGCCGGCTTCATGGGGGCGGCCTGCCTCAACGGGACCATGGTCATCTGGCTGGGGCTGGGCCTGCTGTTGGGCCACGTTCTCGTCTACGCCCTGGCCGTCTCCCGCTTGCAGTCTATGAATAGCAGCGGCTGGGCCTTGAGCATCGGCGAATTGCTGACCTTCTGGAACGGAGAAAACCGCGTCCTGCTGCGTCGCTTCATCGGCCTCCTGACCCTGTTTTTTCTCAGCTTCTACGCTGCGGCCCAACTGAAAGCCGGCGGTATGGCCCTCGAAGTGGCCCTCGGTCAACCGCTGTACGTCGGCATTCTGCTGAGCACGGCCATCATTCTCTTCTACTGTTGGTCGGGGGGAATTCGCGCCTCCATTTGGACCGACAGCGCCCAGATCATCATGATGACCCTCAGCCTGCTCCTCATCCTGGTCATAGCCGTGGCCAAAGAAGGCGGGATTGCCGAGCTGGTGGCCAGCTTCAACGCGACCGCACCGGGCACTGCCTTTATCCCGCAGAACCTGTCCATTGGCGGCTACAGCGGTTGGATGATCTTCTGCTGCGGCTCGCTGGGTTTTGGCATGTCCATTCTCGGCCAGCCCCACATTCTCATTCGGGCCATGGCCCTGAAAGACGCCCGGGCCACCAAAAAGTTCATCGTCACCAACTACACCTTTGAGGCGTTCTTTGTTCTCCTCTTCACCCTGGTGGGGCTGAGTACCCGGGTGATCCTGCAAGACAGCGGCGCGTTTGAGACCGAATTGGCCCTGTTTTTATCGGCCAAGGAGCTGCTGCCTCCGCTCGCCGTGGGCTTTGTGCTGGCGGGGGGTCTTTTCGTCCACCCTGTCTACCGCCGACTCGCAAATTCTGAGCTGTTCGGCCTCTTTGATGCGGGACCTGCCCGAACCCCCGAAACAATCTCTCTTTCAGGCCAAGCTGGGCACGGTCGGCGTGGCGTGTGCGGCGACGGTCCTGGCCCTGTTTGCCGAACAGGATATCTTTTCGCTGGTCGCCTTTGCCTATACGGGGCTGGGCGCGTCCATCGGCAGCGTGCTGGTGCTGCGCCTCCTCAACGACACGATTTCCGAACGGGGCGCCTTGCTGGTCGCCCTGGTCGGTGGGACAACCGTCGTCGTCTGGAATATGCTGGACCTCACCTCGTATATCAACGAGAGCATCCCCGGCTTCGGCGCCGCCCTCCTGCAAGGCTGTCGCAAAACTGCCCCACGCCTCAGACGCCGGGACCTGAAGTCTACGCCGTTTTTCCACGGCCGACCGCCCTCCGCCCACCCTCACCGCCCGGGCTACTATCCAGAGCCCGACCCCCACGGGACGTGTGATGCATATTGCGTTATCCACCGGCCGAGAAGGCACCCACCCCGGCCTTCGGCCACCCCTCCCAGGAGGGGACCCGCCCCCATCCCCTCCTCGGAGGGGTCCTGCGGAGCAGGGGGGTGGGTTCTTCCCGGTCCGACGCTCAGCGCCCGGCAGGCGAGCGTAGGTTCCTGG
>JAGWBB010000181.1:0-1798 GCA_021296095.1 Desulfurellaceae bacterium
GGCTGACCGTGACATCCCGCGAGACCGGAAGCGACTCGGCCGGAACGATCTCGTTCGGGCCAAAACGGGCCGGCGGGAAGATCATGTAATTGTCGGGGTTGTCGGCAAAGCCGGGCAGCTGGTTCAGCCTTTTGTAGTCGGGCGGGGTGAGCACCCCGTTGTGCAGAAAGCTGTCCTCGGGGTAGACGCCCAGATTGAGCCCGAGGGCTGTGTAGGCGGCCAGAAAGGGGAAGTAGGACCGACCCTCATGGCGAACATAGTAGGGGTTGGCGTTGCACACCAGCTCGGCCGCCAGCCCCAGGCCGTACAGGCCGACCAGCAGCCACAGCGAGACGTAGGCGCGCCGCAGCCGCTTGAAGGCGCGCAGACGCTGCTGGTTGATCGGGTTGAGCATGGCCGGTCCTTCACGCCTCAGCGACCCTCAAAATTGATCCGTGGATCGATCAGCACATAGGTCATGTCGGTCACGATATTGCCGACCAGCGCCAGCCCCGAGGTCAGGCTCAGGATAGCCATGAACACGGCGTAGTCGCGGCTGACAATGGCGTCGAGACTCAGCTTGCCCATGCCGGGAATCTCGAACACGCTTTCGATCAGGACCGAGCCGGCAAAAAAGACGCTCAGAATCCCGCCCAGGCCGGTCGCAATCGGGATCAGAGCGTTGCGCAGGGCGTGGCCCCAGATTGCCCGGCGCAGGCTGCCGCCGTGGGCCAGCACGGTCCGCACATAGTCCTGGCTGATCTGCTCCAGCAGCGAGTTTTTCATCAGCAGGGTCAGCACCGCAAAGCTGCTCAGCATGTAGCACAGGACGGGCAGGAACATGTGGTGAACCCGATCCTTGAACTGCTCCCAGGCCGACATCGTGGCAAAGTCTTCCGACTCAAAGCCGGAGACGGGAAACCAGTCGAGCGACGGAAACAGGCCGAACACGTTATCGGCCGTCCCCGACAGCAGCATCTTGAGCAGCATGCCAAAGGCGAAGGCGGGGATGGCGTAGCCGGTAAACACCGCCAGGCTGCTCAGCACGTCGAAGGTCTGCCCGTCGCGCAGGGCTTTGGCAATACCCAGCGGGATGCACACCACATAGGTCAGGATGAAGCCGATCAGGCCAAAGATAAGCGAGACCCGGAAGCGCGACACAATGACCTCCCAGCTGGGCTGGCCGCGCCATTTGTAGGACTCCATCAGGAGCCCGGCGCGTTTATGCCACAGCCAGTCCCAGTAGCGGACCAGCAGCGGTTTATCAAAACCGAACTCGGCCCGGAGTTCCTCCAGCAGCTCCTGGGTCAGGGCTGCGCTGGCCTGCCCCCCGCCCCCGGCCTCGGCGCCGGCACCGACTCTGAGCTGGGCCAGGAGCTGCTCGATTGGCCCGCCCGGGACAAACTGGCACAGGGTAAAGACAATGAAGGTGATACCCAGAAAGGTCGGAACAATCAGCAGGACACGCTTGATGAAGTAGTCGAGCCGTTCCATGGCAGTGCGGGCGCAGGCTGATGTCTGCCTGCTGGGCTCAGCCCCCGGCTGCGGGCGCGAACACGTCCTCGAAGCGCACCTCGGATGGCTTCGGGGGTAGCGCCTCGCCGTTGGCCATGGCGTCGTCGAGGTCGGCCACGGAATCCTCGTCCAGCCACCAGTAGGTCAGGGCCGAATACTCGTTGCCGTACTTGGACAGCAGCCAGTCCGGCGTACCGAACTTGTTCCAGTACAACAGGCGGATGTTGTCCGAGTACCACAGCAGCAGGTAGGGATAGTCGGCATAGATGCGCTGGTCGATTGTGCGCAGGATCTCGTTGCGCTG
>JAGWBB010000181.1:2187-2941 GCA_021296095.1 Desulfurellaceae bacterium
TGGCCCGGGTGTACAGGTCTTCATAGTACGAGCGGTGCAGGGCGTAGTCGTTATACATCAGCAGCTCGTTCATCCGTTTGCGGTCGATCAAATGGCCCAGCGCCCGGCGGACGCGCAGGTCGTCGTAGGGCGCCCGGCGCAGGTTGAGGGCAAAGCCCTGAAAGCCGACCGGCGCGGCGTTGAACACGCGCTGTTTGACGATCCAGTTCTTGTCGAACCTCTCGCCCCGGGTTTCTTCAACCCAGATGCGCGAGGTATACACCGCGTACACATCGATCTCGCCCTTTTTGAAGGCTTCGAGCGCGTTGGGACGCTGGGCAAAGAAGCGAAAGCGAATCGTATCAAAATTGAATTTGTGTCGGTTGCGCTGAAAGGCCCGTTGCCACCAGTCCGGCTGCCTACCCAGGCTGACGGACTGACCGGGCCGGCGCTGGGCTATGCGGTAGGGGCCCGAGGTAATCGGAAACTCAAAATTGAGGTCGTCGAGCGGGGTCTCGGCCAACAGGTGGGCGGGCAGGATGGCAAAGCCGCCCAGGGTGCTGAGGTTGTTCCAGTGGACCTGCTTGGCGGTGAAACGGATCTGGTCGGCGGCAACAACCGTGGGCGACTCAAAACGGCTCAAAAACAACCGGACCGGGCCGGTGCGGGGGCTGGCCAGAATGGCGTCGAAGGTGGCTTTGACATCGTGGGCGGTAATGGGCCGGCCGTCGCTCCAGCGGGCGCGCGGGTCAATCCAAAAGGTGAAGGTTTTTTT
>JAGWBB010000182.1:0-1880 GCA_021296095.1 Desulfurellaceae bacterium
AGTCTTTCGACATTGCCAAGAACAGGCTAAGTGACAGCGTATGCGGCAAGAACTGACGGTCTACTCCATCTCCGTAGGGCTCGCCTTGGCCGTGATCATGGGTGCGGCAAACGTCTATCTGGGCCTCAAGGTCGGCATGACAGTGTCGGCCTCCATTCCGGCCGCGGTAGTCTCCATGCTGCTCTTGCGCGTTCTGCTGGGCAGACAGTCGGTGCTTGAAGCCAACCAGGCCCAGACTGCGGCGTCCGCGGGTGAGTCTCTGGCCGCCGGCATTATTTTTACCGTGCCGGCCCTGGTCCTGGTCGGCGTCTGGCACGAGTTTGATATGGTCTTGACCACGCTGGTTGCCCTGGCCGGCGGCCTGCTGGGGATTGTGCTCATGATCCCGATGCGTAGGGTGTTTGTCACCGCCGACAGCCTGCCCTTTCCCGAAGGCGTGGCGTGTGCCGCGGTGCTGCAAACCGGTCAAAAAGCCGGTGACCGGGAAGCCCGCCAGGTCATTCAGGGAGCCCTGTTTGGCTTTGTGTTCAAGGCGCTGGTAAGTTTTGTCGGCGTGCTCAAGGGCACGCTCGAAGGAGCCTGGCTGGTGGGCAAGAGCGTGGTCTATCTGGGCAGCGATCTGTCCGTTGCCCTCTTGGGCGTGGGCCTGATCGTCCGGCTCAATATCGCGGCCCTCGTCTTTCTGGGAGGCGGGCTGGGTTGGCTGCTGACCCTGCCCATTTTAAGTGCCGACATCTCCAGCCCCGAAAATCCGGTTGAACGCGCCTACGCGGTGTGGTCACAGCAGGTGCGCTATATCGGGGTCGGCGCCATGGTCGTGGGTGGCGTGGTGACCATCGGGCAGGTGTGGAGCGGCTTGGGGGAAGCCGTGCGGGCGCTGCTGCCGGCTGCCCGGACAGGAGCTCGGGACGTGTCTCAGGATATGCCGCTGGCCTGGATCGGCGCCCTGGCTCTGGGCTGCCTGGTCCTGACCGGCAGTGTGTATTTTCTGTTTACCGGACGGCTGGACGTGACCCTGACGGCCACCACGATCATGTTCGTCATGGCGCTCTTTTTTACTGCGGTGGCCAGTTATATCGTTGGCTTGGTCGGCAACTCCAACAGCCCGGTCTCGGGCATGACTATCACGACCGTACTGGCTACCGGGCTGATGCTCGTCCTGTTTGGCTTTACGGGCACGACCGGCATGCTGGCCATCCTGGGTGTGGCCGCGGTGGTGTGCTGCACGGCCTGCACAGCCGGTGATGTGTGCAACGACCTCAAGACCGGCCAGTTGGTCGGCGCCTCGCCCCGTCGCCAGCAAATCATGCAGATCGGCGGCGTGGCCGTGGCCGCGCTGATTATGGCGCCTGTCCTGCAACTGCTGCACGATTATACGCCCGGCGGCATTGGCGGCAAGGAGCTCGCCGCGCCCCAGGCGCAACTGTTTGCCAGCCTGGCGCGCGGTTTTTTTGGTGACGGTCAGCTGCCGTGGCATCTGGTCGGGATTGGAGCCATGATCGGCCTCGTGCTGGTTGGGGTGGACCGGTTGCTCGCCCGACGGGGGGTGGCTTTCCGGCTCCACCTCATGCCGGTTGCGGTCGGCATGTATCTGCCGTTCGGGCTGAGCGTTCCGATTTTTCTGGGCGGCCTGCTGTCCGCCCTCCTGCACCGCTCGGAAACTGCCGCCTCTCAGCCCGGCGTGCTGCTGGCCTCGGGGGCCATTGCCGGCGAGGCCCTGACCGGCGTCGGCATTGCGCTGGCCGCCAGCCTGGGCTTCAGCCGCCTTGAGCTTGGCCTGCCGGACGGACTGCAAACCGGTCTGAGTCTTGTGGCCGTGCTGGCTGCGCTGCTGTTTTTCTATCAACGCAGTCGGTGACACGCCGCGCCCCAAGACTTCT
>JAGWBB010000182.1:2154-4803 GCA_021296095.1 Desulfurellaceae bacterium
TCAAACATCTGCCGGCACCGTTTCATGCCGCTGGTACAGGACTCGGGCAGCACGCGCCGTTTCGTCTGTCCCTATCATGCCTGGACGTATGCGACCGATGGCCGCCTGCTGTCCGCGCCACATATGGAAGGCGCGGGTCGCTTCGACCGCGAGCAGTGCAGCCTGCCGCGCTACCGGCTCGAAGAATGGTTCGGCTTCTTGTTTGTCAATCTGAATGAAGACGCACCCCCACTCGCCGCCCAAATGCGCACCCTCGAAGGCTACATCGCCAACTATCGCGTGGCCGGGCAAAAAGAGATTTTTCATTACGAATCCGTCTGGGACGGCAACTGGAAGCTCTCGGCCGAGAACTCGATGGAGTACTATCACCACATGGGGCTGCACAGCGATACGGTGCAGGACTATATGCCGGGCCAGAATTCGTATACCCCGCCGCCGCCCGCGGATTTGTCCTTCACCCATATGCGCTGCGGTATGAACGCAGCGTTCAAATCCGGCGGCCACACCATGTCACCCAGAGGACGCCTGGACACCTTCACCGCAGAAGACCTCACCACCGGGTATCTGGTCTATATCTGGCCGGCGTTTACCATGGCCATGCGGCCCAACGGCAACAACTGGTTGAGCTTCCACCCGCAGGCACCCGAGCGCACCGGGATTCTGGGCGGCTATCTGGCATCGCCGGACCTGCTCGAAGTCGCCCCGGATATCGGCGAGCAGCGGCGCGGAGTCATGGAACGTGTCAACGAACAGGACAAGCTGGCGACCACCGAACTCGCCAAGGCAATGCATTCGAGCAAGGCGGCGCGCGGGCCGCTGAGCCCGTTCGAGCAGACCATTGCCCAGTTCTACCGCTGGCTCGCCCGGGAACTGGTCGGCCAGCCAGGAGCCGCCTGATTCGCCGCCGGAGTCTCAGCTCTGCTCATAGGCATACGCGGCCCGCAGCAGCACGTCGTCTTCAAAGTGCCGGCCGACCAGTTGCAGGCCGATCGGCAGCCCCTCGTGCTCGCCGCAGGGAACAGTGAGCGCCGGATGACCCGTCGCGTTGAACGACCCGGTATTGTGGATCATGTTGGCAAAAATCGACAGAAACTCGTACGGCGAGAGTTCCTCTTCGGGCATGGGCGGCGCGGTAAACGGGATCGTCGGCATGAGCAGCACATCGACGTCCTCAAATATCCGCTCGTAGGCGGCCCGCAGTGCGCGGGTGAGGTTTTGCGCCTTGGCATAGTAGTGCATCCCGTAGCGCTGGTAGGTGTATTCACCGAGCAGCAGCACGAGCTTCAGGCCCAGCGGCAGATCGTTCGCGCGCGCCTTGATGGCCCGGTGCATGAAGTTCACATGATCCAGGGCGTAGTGGCCCGACCAGCCGTGTCCCCAGCCATCCTGCTTATTGGTCTCGTTCCCGCCCTGAATCATGAGCGGCCACAGAATCGCGTTGCCGTCCAGGTGCATCGGGACCGAAACGTCAGCCAGCGTCGCCCCCACCCGCTCCAGCACCCGCGCGGCCTCTCCACCGCGGGCATCGATTGAGCATGGCCGAAACCCTGAGTGAGTATGCCTATCCGCAGGCCGCCGACACCCGCTTCGAGCTGGGCGGTGTAATCCTTGACCTGGACATCTTTCTGGCGCGGGTCCAGACCGTCCGCACCGGCCACGGCCTGCAACGCCAGCGCGCAGTCGCGCACCGTTTTCGTCATCGGTCCGGTATGATCGACCGTCGGGTCGAGACCGGCCAGCCCGGTATGCGGAATCAGGCCGAAGGTCGCAGGCTGCCGGAATGCGAATCGAGCCGCCCTGGTCGCCGCCCATGGTGATATCCGCATCGCCGTTGGCGACCACGACCGCACTGCCGTTTGACGACCCGCCGGCACAGTAGCGGCCCGTGGCCGGCCCGGACGGATTAATGGGTTGCGGTCCAGGATAGATACTGAGCCCGATGGCATCAAAACAGTGCGAGCCATTCACGACCTTGCCGATGATCTCGGCGCCGGCGTCGAGCAGGCGGGTGACAATCGTCGCGTCTTCGGTCGGCACATAGCCTTCCATAAGGCTGGAGCTGTTCATCATCGGAATGCCCGCCACGCGCACATGATCCTTCAGCCCGACCGTTTTGCCGGTCAGCGGGCCGTCGGGCGCGCCGGGGATGGAGCAGCGCCACGCCCAGCCGTTGTCCCGGTTGTCATCGGTCGCCGGGCGCGCCCCGAAATCCCGCCGTGGATACTTGACCGGAACGGTGGGAGCAACCAGCTCGTCAAGACGCCGGTAGGCCGGCAGCATCTCGCGGATATACTGCGAGAAGCCGTCAACCTCTTCGTCATGCACGTCAAAACCGAAGCGCCGACCGGCGTCGCGCAAATCCTGAGGGGTGGGCATACGCACAGGCATGGATAGCCTCCTTCTTTTTTCGGGATCATACGGCACCCCATCCCGCGAATGCAAATGAGACGCAACTCCAACAGACCTCGATGACGACGGCTAAGCCGCATGAGGCGGAATATCGTTCCGACGCTTGCATTCGGACGACGGGAACGCAACGATCGAAGCCACAACATTGGGAGGGAATCCAGTGGGCAAATACATGTTTCACGCAACGTACACGCAGTCGGGATTGACCGGGTTGCTGAAGGAAGGCGGCACGCGGCGGCG
>JAGWBB010000182.1:5027-5564 GCA_021296095.1 Desulfurellaceae bacterium
TCTGCCGACGGCCGGGGCGGCCAACTGTCCGTCCGCCGTTTATATTCTCCCCTGTCCTGAATATCCCCTCTCCCTGGAGACGTGTGATGCACATTCCCAGGAACGGGCGCTCGCCAGACGTGAAAGGCCACCGGGCCGGGGCAAACCCACCCCGGCCTTTGGCCACCCCTCCGAGGAGGGGAGCTTTTTTATCCCCTCTTGGAATGTGTAATGCATATTGTGGCGTGAGCCTCCCGGGACCGGTCCGGCGGCCCCCGCCTCGGGCCGCTCGCCCGCCCGATTCCTGGGAGCGCGGCCATCTTGGCCGCTTGCGGGCTGGAAGCCCGCACTCCTGGCCCCCTGGCGCAGACAGGCACGGCGCAGGGGAGTTGCGGGTCGCCGAATAATGTAATCTGCATCACACGTTCCAGGCGGGGAGCTTTTCTATCCCCTCTTGGGAGGGGTGCCGCGTCAGCGGCGGGGTGGGTTCCTTTTCGCATCAACCCCTACGTCGTCCGGTATCAGGCATTTTGGTGGATTAGTCCAAAAATCCCGGAG
>JAGWBB010000182.1:5695-6080 GCA_021296095.1 Desulfurellaceae bacterium
GGGTTAATCCATAGGATGGTGATCTCAAGGACACAGCTTGGTAAGAAACCAAACGACCGCTTTACCGCGCTGATGGATCAATTCATGCCGCAGTGGCGAGCGTATCGGGAAATGCTCAACACGAGCCCGCTCACGCATGAGGATTGGGGCTACTAAGGCAAGCCATTCATCGATAGCTATCGGCCGTAACGGGCCGGTGAGGATTAAGATGCTGACCCTGTATCGTCGCCTCTCGTCACAGTGCTGGCTCCCTGCTATGTGACCGGTCATGCGAGCCACTATCGCCCAGCCCCGCAGGACATTGGCCGCCTGGGCGATGTTCGACTGGGCCAACTCGGCATTCGCCACCCTGGTGGTGACTTTTGTTTATTCCACCTATTTCACA
>JAGWBB010000183.1:0-1605 GCA_021296095.1 Desulfurellaceae bacterium
CGGCTTCGATGAGACCGGCGTGGAGCAGGGCGCTGATCTGGGGCGACATGCCGTGATAGCGCAGGCCGCCGGCGTGGATGGTGGCCGGCACAAAAGAATGGCCCAGGGTGTACATCTGGCAGATCGGGGCTACCCCGCCGGTGTCGGCCCAGTCCCAGGTATAGCTGCCTTTTGTCAGGGTCGGGCAGGCTGCCGGCTCGGCGGCGATGATCCTGGTCTTTTTGCCCTGCCTGAGGTTCTGGCGCAGAAACGGGAAGGCAAAGCCGCCGAAATTTGAGCCGCCGCCCGCACAGGCGATGACGATGTCCGGGTACTCACCGGCCATTTCCAGCTGTTGCAGCGCTTCCTCGCCAATAATCGTCTGGTGCAGCAACACGTGGGGCAGCACCGAGCCGAGGCTGTATTTGGTGTGGCCGTCCGAGGTCTGGGCGGCTTCGATGCCCTCTGACACGGCAATGCCGAGTGCCCCCGGATGGGCGGGGTTTTCGCTGAGCAGCCTGCGGCCGACAGCGGTCCGCTCGGACGGGCTGGCGTACACCTGCGCGCCATAGGTCTCGATGAGGTGTCGGCGGTAGGGTTTCTGGTCGTAGGAAATGCGGACCATATAGACCTCACAGCCGAGGCCGAAGAAGGTGCAGGCCATTGCCAGGGCCGAGCCCCACTGGCCGGCCCCGGTTTCGGTCGTCAGGGTCCGCACGCCCTCCTGTTTGGCGTAGAAGGCCTGGGCGACTGCGGTATTCGGTTTATGCGAGCCGACCGGGCTACTGCCCTCGTATTTGTAATAGATATGGGCCGGGGTCTGGAGGGCCTGCTCCAAACGACGGGCGCGGGACAACAGGGTCGGCCGCCACAGCTTGTAGATGTCACGCACCGGCTCGGGAATTTCGATACAGCGCTCCTGACTCATGTCCTGGGCCATCAGCTCAAGGATGACGAAGTCGCTCAGAAATTCGGGGGTGACGGGTTGTCTGGTCTGCGGATGGAGGGGCGGCAGCAGCGGCGCCGGCAGGTCGGGGTTGATGTTGTACCAGGCTCGGGGCAGGCGGCTGTCGTCAAGCGGAAACTGTGTCTGGTCGCTCATGGCGTGTTCCTCGCGTCCACCGGGCGGAGAGCGATTCAGCCCGTCTGGGTCAGGTCTAAGACCGCCGGCCACAGCTCGCGGTCGTGGATATTATAGCGATACTCGGCGTCAAGGCTGGTCAGCAGGCTGACGACTTCCGGCCGCTCGACCGGGTCGCCGTCCCAGTCGCCGGCGTGCTCGACCAGGCTGTCCAGCAGGCCGTGCAAAATGCCCAGCACGCCGTAGCAGTGCTGGGTCAGGACTTTGAGCAGCGCGGCATGGTTGAGCGAGAAGCCCGGGCCCTGCACCAGCCAGCCGGCAAAGCCGGGCTCCTCGGTTGATGACTGCTGCCACCAGTGGAGCCAGGCAAAGGCGAGCAAGACCTGATCGGCGGGAGGCATCATGTAGTAGGTCGCGGCCCAGTTGGAGGGAATCCCGGCCTCGGGGCCGACCAGCTCCGGGGGCAGGGCGTCGAGCTGGTCCGAGGACGTCAGGTCAGTCTGGAGCGCCAGCCGCTCCCAGTGTGATACGGCCTGGCGCAGCAG
>JAGWBB010000183.1:1731-2164 GCA_021296095.1 Desulfurellaceae bacterium
GGGCCGACCACGGCGATGCCGGTCGCGTCGGCAATCCGGACCATTTGCATGAAGGTGGCAACGATGGCCGAGGCATCGACCAGGGCCTGGGGTCCGAGTGCTGCGCGCACTTCTTGGCGGACGGCGGCCAGCTCGGCCTCGTCGTCGCCCAGCACGACTTCGGCAAAACGAATGAGCAGCCTCCCGTGCGCCACACCGCTGTCTTTGGTGGCGTCGGCCACCGCGCTCAGATCAAGATTGTCGACCAGCTGCTGTGTTTGACTGCTCTCCCGGAGCATGACCACATGGCTGGTCGTTCAATAGAAGCACTGGCTGAGAACGGATACCCGGGCTGCCAGCAGCTCTATTTGAGCGCGGTTGATGGCCCGGCCCGGATCGCAGGCCGGGTCTCTGACCCGAAACGGGTCCATGTACTGGGCTGGCAGCAGGGTGA
>JAGWBB010000184.1:0-1153 GCA_021296095.1 Desulfurellaceae bacterium
GCCGGCCCGGCGGCGAACAGGAGAGGCACATGAGCACCACACAGCCGTTTACGGTCCATATCACGGACGAGGTCTTGAGCGACCTGCGCGAGCGCCTGACCCGCACCCGTTGGGCCGAGGATTTTGCCAACGATGAGTGGGCCTACGGCACCAACGGCGCCTACCTCAGGGAGCTGGTGGCCTACTGGATCGAACACTACGACTGGCGCGAGCACGAAGCCGCGATGAACGCCTTCTCGCACTATCGGACGACGATTGAGGGCATTCCGATCCACTTCATCCACGAGCCCGGCAAGGGTCCACAGCCGATGCCGATCATCCTCAACCACGGCTGGCCGTGGACCTTCTGGGATCTCAACAAGGTCATCCGTCCGCTGGCCGACCCGGCCGCGTTTGGCGCCGACCCGGCCGACTCTTTTGACGTGGTCGTGCCGTCTCTGCCCGGCTATGGCTTTTCCTCACCGCTCGGCGTGCCCGGCATCAACTACTGGCGGACGGCCGACCTGTGGGTCAGCCTGATGCAGGATGTGTTGGGCTACAACCGCTTTGCGGCTCAGGGCGGCGACTGGGGGGCGGCGATTGCCGCCCAGCTCGGCCACAAGTACGCCGACCGCGTCATTGGCGTGCATACCCATGTCATGATCGCCCTCAACGCCTTTTCCGCCCCCCTGACGGATATGCTCGACCCGGCCCTGTACGGTCCCGGCGAAGAGGGCTGGTATGAGCGCAGCATGCACTTTCTGACCGCCGAGACCGGCTATGTGGCGCTGCAAACGACCAAGCCTCAGACCCTGGCCTATGGGCTCAACGACTCGCCGGTCGGGCTGTGCGCCTGGATTTTGGAGAAACGCCGCACCTGGAGCGACTGCGACGGCGAGGTGGAAAAACGCTTCAGCAAGGACGAGCTGCTGACGACCATGACCCTGTACTGGGTGACCCAGAGTTTTGGCGCCTCGGCCCGCTATTATTACGAGGCCGCCCACAACCTGTGGCAGCCGTCGCACGACCAGCGGCCGGTGATCGGTGCGCCAACCGGCGTGGCGGTGTTTCCCAAAGATGTCGTGCTGCTGCCCCGCAAGTGGGCCGAGCAGTACTATAACCTCCAGCGCTGGACGGTCATGCCGGCCGGAGGGCATTTTGCGTCAATGGAAGA
>JAGWBB010000184.1:1234-2114 GCA_021296095.1 Desulfurellaceae bacterium
TGGATGGCAAGGTGGCGTTGATTACCGGTGGCAGCACCGGGATTGGCCGGGCGACCGCCCAGATTTTCGCCCGCGAAGGGGCAAAGGTCGGGGTGGCCGATGTGAATGCAGAGGGAGCTGAGGAAACCGTGCGGCTGATCCAGGCCGCCGGCGGGGCGGCGCTCTTTATCCGCGCCGACGTGTCCCGGGCTGCGGATACCGAGGCCATGGTCAGGACCGTGGTCGAGACCTATGGCCGGTTGGACTGTGCCTTCAACAACGCGGGTATCGAGGGCGAGATGCAGTCCACCCAGGACTATAGCGAGGCGGTCTGGGAGCGGGTAATGGGCATCAATCTCAAGGGCGTGTGGCTGAGCATGAAGGCCGAAATCCAGCACATGCTGGGCCACGGCGGCGGGGCGATTGTGAACACCGCGTCTGCCGCCGGCCTGGTCGCCGTGCCGTCCCTGTCGGCCTATGTGGCGGCCAAACACGGCGTGGTCGGACTGACCAAGACCGCAGCCCTGGAGTACGCCAAGGCCGGCATCCGGGTCAATGCGGTGTGTCCGGGCGGCGTGGATACGCCGATGGTCCAGCGGGTCTTTGGCAGCAATCGAGAGCTTGCCGAGGCTGCGATAGCGTCCGAGCCGGTCGGGCGTCTGGCCCAGCCGGCCGAGATCGGCGAGGCTGTGGCTTGGCTGTGTTCGGACGCCGCCTCGTTTGTGACCGGTCATCCCATGGCGGTCGACGGCGGGATGGTCGCTCAGTAGCGACCCGTCGCTTGCAATCCTGTCCCCATGAAATAGGATGGCCCGCATCTGTACCAAGGAGGGAACTTATGAGCGGTTACACGATTATCGACGTTGATACCCACGTGACGGAAACGCCCGACCTGTGGACG
>JAGWBB010000185.1 GCA_021296095.1 Desulfurellaceae bacterium
CCTGGCCGGCCAGAGCATTTCCAACCGACCCGGTCCGCTGCCGTGCGTGTATACCTATGGCGCGCCGCGGGTTGGCAATCGCGCCTTTGGGCAGGGCTACGCCCCGGTCCATTACCGGCTTGAACGCCGCAAAGACCTCGTCCCCTACGCCTTTCCGCTCTACACCGCAGGATTTCTGTGGGGAGCCTGGCACCCCCTGCTGCTCCCCCTGTCCCTGCCCTTCTCCGGCCTGCCGGGCAGGTATAAGCATACCGGCATCCGCTGTTGCCTGGACGGCGGGCGGCTCGACATTGGCGGCACCTTCGAGCCGCTGGTCGATCCGCTGGACATGGTTGCGGCCCGGCTGGGCAGGGAACACAATATCGACACCTATCTGGCCGACCTGGAAAAGAAGCCCCGCATCACCTATCGCGCCGTGGTGCAAGAGGTCGCGCGGGCGGGCTGAAGGAGGAAACACGCATGGCACCTGCCGAGGTCGAGTGGTATCTGAGCGGCGAATACTGTGAGGCGTGCAGCTGCGATTACGTCTGCCCCTGCCTGTATACCAACCTGGAAGCGCTGCCCAGCCATACGTCGTGTACGGCGCTGGGCGGCTACCACATTGAGACCGGACGGTTTGGCGAGACGGTTCTGGACGATCTGAACTTTGCCACGGTCGTGCGCTCCCCTGGAGCCATGATTGAGGGCAACTGGACGGTAGGTCTGATTGTGGACGAGCGGGCCAGCCCGGACCAGCAGCAGGCCCTGACCGCCATTGCCAGCGGCCAGCACGGCGGCCCGTTCGCCCCGCTGGCCCATCTGGTCGGCGATTTCCGCGGCGTCGAGGTCAGGCCCATCCAGTTTGTCAAGGACAGCGACCACACCCGAACGCTGACGATTCCCGGCGCCGTGGAGCACCGGGTTGAGGGGGTGATGAGTCCGGTCATTCCCGACCAGCCGCTGATGATGGATAATACCCTGCACTTCGCCAACACGCGCATCGGTCTGGCCAGAGTCGTGCGGATGCTGGTCAAGGCCTTTGGCATCGACTGGCAGGACACGAGCGGACAGGCCAACGGCCACTACACCGCGATTCGATGGCGCAGCGACAGCGACACCCCACTTCCGCTGAGCAACGAAGGAGAGCAGCGTATGACAGACCAATTTGTCGATCTCGACGCAAGCGCCCAGGCTGAACTGGTCCGCAACGGAGAGGTGCAGGCCCTCGAACTCGTTGAGGCGGCCATTGCCCGGGTTGAACAACTCAACCCCCAGCTCAACGCGATCATCCACCCCCTGTTCGACAAGGCCCGCAGCCAGGCAACGTCCGCCGAGCTGCCCGACGGCCCGTTTCGCGGCGTCCCGTTTGTCATGAAAGACCTGCTCGGCGGTCCGGCCGGCGAGCCCCTGCACAACGGCATGCAGCTGCTCAAAACGAGACACCTATCTGTCGGAGAAATTTCGTCAGGCCGGATTCATCAGCGTGGGCCGTACCAACACCCCCGAATGGGGCCTGATGGGCACGACGGAACCGGCCGCCTACGGTCCGACCCACAATCCCTGGAACCTGGCCCACTCACCCGGCGGCTCGAGCGGGGGCAGCGCGGCTGCAGTCGCCGCCCGGCTGGTGGCCGTCGGCCACGGCGGAGACGGCGGGGGCTCACTACGCATCCCGGCCAGCATGTGCGGTATTATTGGCCTCAAGCCGAGCCGCGGCCGCCTGTCTCTGGGGCCGGCCATGGGCGAGTGTTGGCACGGCTTGGCAACCGAAGGGGTGATGACCCGTTCCGTCCGCGATATGGCTGGCGTGCTTGACGCGGTGGCCGGCCTCATGCCGGGCGATCCGTATGCTGCGCCGTCCCCATCGCGGCCCTACCGGGAGGAAGTCACCCACCAGCCCGGCCGCCTGCGGGTCGGCCTGATGCTGCAAACACCGGCCGACAGAACGCCCCTGCATGGCGAGTGCAAAACCGCGGTCGAGCAGACCGGCCGGCTGCTCGAATCGCTCGGCCACAGCGTCGAGGCCGCGCATCCGGCGGCCTATGACGAGCCCGAATGGCTGGCCCACTTCGGGCGGGTGGTTCAGGCCCACAGCAGCTTCACCGCTCATGACCTCGGGACGGCCATCGGGCGGCCTTTGGAGCCGGGCGACGTGGAGCCGTATACCTGGGCACTCATCGAGGAGGGCCGTAAGATTTCGGCCGAGCACTACCTGGCCTCGGCCAACTGGCTCCAGATCTGGACACGCCGGATGGCGAGCTGGTGGACGG